>CAMWJR010000007.1 GCA_947174645.1 uncultured Verrucomicrobiota bacterium
GCGCTAATGGAGCTCACTGCTTTTTGAAGGTACCCGAGGGAACCGTTGTCGTCAATAATGACACGGGTGCCGTTGCGACGGAGCTATTACATGAGGGCGAACGTGTCGTCTTGCTCAAAGGCGGCAAGGGCGGCAAGGGAAATACAACGTTTAAGAGCTCTGTGAACCAGGCCCCGCAGCGGATCACCTTGGGTATGCTGGGTGAGTGCGGAGAATTTACTTTCGTGCTCAAAACGATTGCCGATATTGGGTTGGTCGGATTTCCGAATGCCGGCAAATCGTCGCTTATCAACGCGTTGACGCGGACGCAGCAAAAGTCTGCCTCCTATCCATTTACGACGCTCAGTCCCAAGGTTGGTATCATTCCCTATCCGGAGCGCTACCAGACATTGACGATTGCCGATATCCCGGGGCTGATTCCCGGCGCGCACCAAAACCGCGGTCTTGGGATTAAGTTTCTCAAACATATCGAGCGCTGCAAAGTACTAGTGTTTTTAATCGATATCGCAGCTGAGGACGGGCAGGATCCTTTGGGACAGTACCGGGTTTTGCGTCAAGAATTGCAGTGCTATTCCAAAACCTTGTTGTCAAAAAAGCAGCTTATTGTACTCAATAAAATGGATTTGCCATCTGCGGCAGAAAACGTTAAAAAATTCAAGGCAGCTCTGCGCGAAGAGACTTTGGAGATTTCCTGTACACACAACATCGGGTTGGAGGCTCTGAAGGAAAAATTGTACGCGATTTGCGAGGCATAGGTTGAAAAAAGTCTTTGGGTGACTACAATGCCTCTCGTGAATTCGGCGGTGCTTGTAATTTGTGACGGGTGGGGTATTAATAAACGACCGGAGTTGGCGCCTTGGGACGCAATTGCGCGCGCGAAAACACCGGTGTTTGATCGATTGCTCGCGACGTGTCCGCATACCGAGATTGCGACTTGTGGACGTGCAGTTGGATTACCCGAAGGCGTTATGGGCAATAGCGAGGTCGGCCACCAAAATATCGGCGCAGGAAGGATTGTTGACCAGGAAATTGTCCGCATTGATAAGGCATTTGAGACCCATACAGCGGACCAAAATTCGGTGATTTTCGAGGCAATTCGTCGGGCAAAATCGAAAAAATTGCACCTGATTGGCCTGTGTTCAGATGGTGGGGTACATTCCGTTTTGCGGCACCTCTATGGTTTACTCCGGATTTGCAAGCAACAAGAGTTGAAGGAGGTTTATATCCACTTCTTTAGCGATGGGCGCGACACGGCGCCAGAAAGCGGGCTTCAATTTTTGTCGGAAATCGAACAGCAGTGCCAAAAAATTGGCGTCGGAAAAATCGCAACGGTTATTGGGCGTTTTTGGGTAATGGACCGCGATCATCGTTGGGAACGAGTCCAAAAAGCGTACGATTGTTTGACCGGGATAGACGGACTTAAGGCGCATAGTGCCCGCGAGGCGTTGGAACACTATTACCAGAATCCCATTGACGAGGTCCGCCGCGGCGACGAGTTTGTGTTGCCGACGCAGATTATCGACACCGATGGAAAATTCCCCGGCGCGATTGAAGACGGCGATTCGGTGATCTTTTTCAACTTTCGTGGAGACCGCCCCCGGGAAATTACGCGTGCTTTTACCGATCCAAACTTCGACGGATTTACGCGAAAAAAAGTCGTCAACATCTTCTGGGCAACCTTGACCGAGTATGAACAGGGGTTGTGTCCGAATGTGATTTTTAAACGTCCCGAGAAAATGCGTAACATTCTGGGGAGTTGCCTCAGTGAGAGCAGTATTGCTCAGTTCCGCTGTGCCGAGACGGAAAAGTACGCGCATGTAACATTTTTCTTCAACGACTACCGCGAGGAGCCGTTTCCGGGCGAGGAACGTGTGTTGATCCCGAGTCCAAGCGATGTCGAAACCTACGATCAAAAGCCCGAAATGAGCGCGATTGCCGTAAAGGATCAGGTTATTTCGGCAATTTTGTCTCGAAAATACGGGTTGATTGTCGTGAATTTTGCCAATACCGATATGGTCGGGCACACGGGTAATCTTGGTGCTGCCATCCGGGCCGCCGAGACTGTCGATCAGTGTTTAGGCGAGATTGTACAGGCGGTGGAAAAAGTAAAGTCGACGGCGCTGATTACGGCGGATCACGGAAACTCCGAACAAATGTGGGATCTCGAGCACGAAGTGCCGTATACGCAACATACGACAAACCCGGTGTATTTGATTTTGTGCGGTGAGCGACGTGGGGCAAAAGCTTTAAAAAGTGGCGGCAAGTTAGGTGATATTGCACCGACTTTACTCGATCTCATGGATCTACCGAAGCCGGCAGAAATGACTGGCGATTCGCTGATTAAGCGCTGATGATTGGGGGAGGAGAAGTGTTTTGGCAGTCGCCGTTGTGTGGCATGTTGGCGTTCATTTTGGGCGCTTGTTTGGGGAGTTTTTTCGATCTTTGCATCATGCGTATCCCCAAAAATCAATCCGTCATTTGGCCAAGATCGTGTTGTGAGTGTGGCCAGCCGATTCCGTTTTATCTCAACCTTCCGATTTTGGGATGGTTAATATTGCGAGGGCGCGCGCGCTGCTGCGGGCGGCGTTTGGAGCGCCAGTATTTGTTCGTCGAATTATTGACGGCACTGCTGTTTACGCGGCTTTGGGTTTTGTATAGACCGATGGAGTTTTGTATTTATGGTCTCTTTTTAGGTCTACTGATCATCGCTTCGGGGATCGATTTTACGACAATGATGATTCCGGATCGCTGTTCAGTTGGTGGTGCTATTTTAGGGATTTTTGGCAGTGCGATTTTGGCGCATTACGCCTATGGAAATTATATTTTTTTAGGCATTTTTGAGTCGCTGAAAGGCATGCTTTTGGGATCGGGCGTGCTGTTATGGATCGCAATTTTAAGCGAACTTATTCTGAAAAAAGAAACCGTGGGCTTTGGCGATATCAAACTCATGGGTTGCATTGGGGCATTTTTAGAAACCAATGGAGCAATCTTTGCGATTTTTGGCGGCGCTACATTGGGACTTGTAACGATATTTCCCATTTGGTGGTGGATTCATCGCACACAAAAAATCCGTACGGGGTCGATTCTGCCTTTTGGACCATTTCTTAGCCTTGGCGCAATGGTCTATCTCCTAGGTTTGAGGCCGTTTGTCGACGAATATTTTGCTCAACTGGAATTATTACTGCGGTAAATTAAGCTTTAGGAGGGAAGCGATTTTCTTGTCCTCGCCACAGTCGACGTAGATTGGGGACGTGTCGCCAAATGAGAAAAATCATCAGCGCGAGGCTTAAATACAATAATGTTTCGGAATACGCGAAAAGGTAAGTGAGCAGCGGGAGCATGAGCGCAAAGCTAAGCGAGGCTAGCGATACGAACCGCGAAATCCGGAAGACCGAATACCAAAGCAGGAGACACAGGATCGTGACACTCGGCATGATTGCCAGTAGCCCGCCAATCGTCGTCGCGACGCCTTTTCCTCCGCGGAATTTGAGAAAAATCGAAAAGCAATGCCCCGTTACCGCTCCAGCGAGCGCAGTCGCCATGAGGATATCCTCAAGCTGCGGATGTTGATGAGCAAGGTAATGTAGGGCGATCACTGACGAAAATCCCTTCAGCGCGTCGAGGAAAAATACAAGAAATCCGTAGCGTTTGCCTAAAATACGACCGACATTGGTTGCCCCCGGATTACCGCTGCCTTCCTGAAAAATATTGATGCCTTTAGAGCGAGCGATGAGGACGCCAAATGGGATCGAGCCGACGATATAACCAAAAACAAAGACCGAGAGATGGATCCACTCCATAAACAGGCGCCAAAGCTAGCATTTTGCAACCAAACCGCAAATCAATTAAGCAGAGTGCGTGGCGGTGATTTTTTCAATGAGCTGCGTGGTGCTAAAACCTGGAAGTATGCTGGTAAAGCGGATTTCCGCGTGGACATTTTCAAGCGCAACACGTTCTTCTGGAGCTAGCGTTTCGAGCGTGTAATCGGAGGATTTTGCGTAGATATCGGGGCGCAGCTCCCGAATTTCGTGATCAAGACGAGGCGTGTCGAAAATAATAATCCCGGAGACGTAAGACAACGCCGCGAGCATGTAGGCCCGCTCTTGTTCTGTGAAAATAGGGCGTGTCGGCCCTTTCAACGACCGAACACTTGCATCGCTGTTGAGCGCAACCCACAGGGAGCCCCACGATGCCGCTTGTTGTAAGGCGTAAATATGCCCCACGTGAAGCATGTCGAAACAGCCATTGGTGAGAACAAACGCTCCTTTTCGGCCCTGTTTCCTAATTGCGCTCGCGGCCTCCAGCGAGTAGAGTTTGGGGTTGGGAAGCATAACCTACGCCGTTGTAGCCGTTCGCAAAGGACGAGAAAGCGTCCCACGGATGCGGTCTAAAATGCCGTTAATGAAGGCTTTGGAAGGTTCCCCAGAAAACAATTTGCCGAGCTCGATCGCCTCGTTAATCGTGACAACAGGGGGAATGTCGGGACGATAGAGCAACTCACAGGTTGCAAGTCGTAATACGCAAAGGTCAACATTCGACAGGCGCGAAAAGTTCCAATTCGTGGCAAAACGTTCAATTAAGGCGTCGATTTCGTGAAGATGCGAGTGCATAAGCAGAACAAGCTCCTGTGCGAATTGAAAATTTTTGGGGTCTTTTTCAAAGAGCGCGCATATTTTCGGGAAATCCGCTGATGAGGCCGGCCAATGTGTCAATTGGCACATGTAAGCCCACTGAACCGCGAGAACCCGATTCTCCCGGCGCAGAGACCGATGCTCAACTGCACCAATCGTATCCATACATGATAAAGAACAAAATTCAGGCCGAAGGCTCCGTTACCGGTTTTCGATCGATGACCTCGTCAACAATTCCGTACGCTTTCGCTTCGAAGGCCGACATGTAGAAATCGCGGTCGGAGTCCTTTTCGACTTTTTCAATGGGCTGTCCTGTACACTCCGATAGAACGTTTGTCAAGGTTTTTTTCCAGCGAAGAATCTCTTTAGCAGCAATCGAAATATCCGAAGTCTGGCCCGTTGCTTGTCCCGAAGGCTGATGGATCATAACACGACTGTTGGGGAGCGCGTAACGTTTTCCATGCGTTCCAGCGGCCAAGAGGACCGTCGCCATGCTTGCTGCTTGCCCAATGCAGTATGTGATGACATCGCAATTCATGAACTTCATTGTGTCATAAATCGCCATGCCCGCGGTCACACTGCCTCCTGGAGAGTTGACGTAAACATGAATCGCCTTTTTGGGATCTTCCATCTGCAAAAACAGCAGCTGTGCTACGACCGCGTTAGCGACAAAGTCGTCAATGGGCGTCCCGAGAAAAATAATCCGATCCTTCAGCAGCCGGCTGTAGATATCCCACGAGCGTTCCTGGCGGCCATCGCGCTCATAAACGTAGGGAAGCGGCAAATAGGTCTGATCCGAAACCTGAACCATAATGCTATTTCGTTTCTTCGGTTACGGAAGAGCGTTTGGACGATTTACGCGGAGCTTTAGCGGTCTTGCTCTCTTCCTTATCTTCGGAAGTTTTTGCTTTTTTGCTCTTCGTTTCTGATTTTTCCTTTTTGGGCTTTGCCTCTGTTTTTTCTTTAGACCCTTCTTTCGATTCGATCACTTCCTCAGTTTTCGGTGCGTCGGGATCTGTAAAATTAGGGAAGCGTTTGAGGTTTTCAACCAAAATGAAGTCGAGCGTTTTTCCAAATAAAGCACGGCGCTGGAGGTCATGGATGCGTTCGCGGTCATTCCGAATTTCATTCAAGAATCGATCCGGAGAAAGTCGTAACATCGCAGCTTCTTGAGTGACCATCTGCATTAGCTCCTGATTCGTTAGCGTGATCTTTTCAAGTTCGGCGATCTTTTCGAGGATGAAGTTAATCTTCGCGCGATCATGCGAAAGCTCTTTGGTATCCTCAAACAATTGGTCCTTGTTGGCGTTGACCTCGTCGATGGAGACGCCTTCATTGATCTGGCGCTCGATAAAACCACGGACGATATGGACCTGTTCATAACTCGCGGAACTCTCAGGAACCTCAAAATTCATCTGATCGATCAGTGCCCGGACGACGGTCTCTCGCTGCTCAAAGCGTTGTGTTTGGATCTTGCGCTGCTTGAGATTTTCCCGTACGTGCTTGCGGAAGCTCTCGAGATCTTTTTCGTGAATCTTTTCGAAAAATTCAATATTCAGTTCGGGGAGAATTTTTTCGCGAACTTCAAAGACTTTGACGTGATAGAGCGCTTTCTTTCCGCGAAGATCCTCAACCTCAAAATCTTCCGGATAGGTCATGCCGACGTCTTTTTCTTCATCGACGCTCATCCCGATAATACCTTCAATAATCGCTTTTACACCAGGTGATTCCGTGTTACCAGCTTCTTCCCAGGTATTGTCTTGGGCAGCCCAAATCGGTGCAACTTTTACCTTTTCAGCAATCGGTGTCCCGTCCTCAAAAGTTCCCCGGTATTGTAGACGTACGAAATCTCCTTTTTTTACCGGGCGTTCGACGACATTGTACTCCGCGTGATGATTGCGAATCTCTTCAACGGCCTTGTCGACTTCTTTATCGGTAACCTCGACGTCCGGGTTTTCGATTTCAATGTTTTTATAGTCGATAAGCTCAAATGTCGGCTTTAAATCGACCGTAAAGGTAAATTCACGATCACCATTCTCGAGCTTTTTAGAAGTAAACTTCGAAAGCGAAAAGACATCCCAGCTCTGTTCTTTAACAAGATCATCAAAAATCTTTTGGGCAATCGTCTTGTCTACCTGCTCCCCAAGCTCCTTCGTGTAGCGTGACCGAATCAGCGAGAGCGGTACTTTCCCTTTGCGAAAACCAGGGACTTTCACCTGTTGGGCGAACGTACTCAGGACGGAACCTTCCTCTTCCTGGACCACCGCCTGCGGGACGGTTACGACGGCCTCCTTGCAGACCGAATTGATCGACTTGATATCACTTTTCACTGAAAACCTTCCGCTAGAGCTCTCTAAGGAGGTTGTAAGGGGCGTCAACCTTATAAAAATTTTTTATCACCACGATAATATTTCAGGAGAAACGGGGGGAGCATTTCAATCGCATTCCCAAGAAGCATGATTATCAGATAAAGTGTCTTATTTTCGAAGTGAATTTCTTCCGGCGGAATAAACCCTATGCCATAACAGAAAAGACATGAAATAATCGCGATAGTACAGAGAATAATCATGCCGATATTACCTCCGGGAACTTTATAGGCACGCGGTGTTTTCGGGAATTTGAAACGCAAAATGATTCCCGAAAGAAACATAAAGGTATAAATGATAAGCAGCGATTGTGTTGTGACGGCGGATAGGATCCAGAAACAAGCTTTAACGGAGGGGATGAGTAAAAAAAGTCCCGCAAAAAAGGTGATGACGATTGCTTGCCAAAGCATAATGGTGGAAGGCATACCCGCAGCGTTGGTCTTTTGGAGTGAGGCAGGAAGTTCGCCGGTTTTCGCAGCAGCAAGTAAACTTCGGGAAGGTCCGGTAATCCAGGCCATGAACCAGGCGACAGCGCCAAGAGCCATTAAACCGGCAATCGGACGCGTCCAGGTGGAGAGGTGGAAGTGTTCTAAGAGTACTTCAATCGCTTGGATGACACCGGCTTCGAGCGTGAGCGTTTCTTTGGGAACTGAAACCGCAATCGCCAGTGAACCTAAAATGGAAACCCCTAAAATAAGTAGTGTCGAAATGAAAATCGCCCGTGGGTAATTTTTTTGAGGATTGTTGACGTTATTAGCATGTGCTGCGGACATCTCTAACCCGCTAAAGCCCAACAAAACGCCGAGAAACAGAACACACTGTTCCACGCCTCCGAAATGAGGAATAAGTTCAGAAAATCCCACGGGTGTACAAAGTTCGTGCCCAGTAATGATCCATCCGAGACCGAGGATAATAATAAGCGCTCCGGGAATAAGAGTTCCACAAATTGAACCAATACTCGTAACGAGGCTTGCCAGGCGCATTCCGTGTAGACCGATGAAAGTCCCAGCCCAAGTGATAACGAAGATCACAGCGAAGGTGTAGAAATTCGCAATATTGAGACCGGTATCGCTGACCGCCATCCACTCCGGGTGTCCAAAGGCATAGGCGAGGAGGGGAGCTAGATAAGCAAGACACGCCGGACAAGCAACGGCGTTTCCTAAGAATTGAAGCCAGACGACGAAAAATCCCGTTTTACGCCCGAGCGCTTGACTGACCCAATAAAAGATCCCACCTTCACCCGGGAAACCGGTCGCTAATTCGGCAGCAACGAGTGCTTCGGGAATCAGAAATAAAAAGACGGCTGCGAGATAGAAAAAGACCATCGAAAAGCCGTATTCCGCCATCGCCGGGAGATTGCGGAGGCTGACAATAGCCGCACAATTGATCATCGCGAGCGCGAAAACGCCTAAAAACTTCTTGGGCGCAGTACTTTTCATCGATACGGCGGGACAATCGCAATCTTCCCGATCCGTGTCAATGGATTTTTACGCCAGCGTTCGGGCAAAATCCAATAATGTCGGCAGACAGTGAATACGGCCTTCTGCAATCAATGTCTTACAGCGTTCTGAACGGGGATAATCGGAATCGAGAAGAATGCTATGGATACCACCTGAAAGTCCTGCAAAAGCATCGGTTTCCTTATCGCCGACCATGTAGGATTGTTGGGGATCGAGATGGTATTTTTCAAGCATCTCCAAAATAAACCGAGGAGAGGGTTTTCGGTAGTGATGCAGAGCGACTTCGGCTTCCGCAGCGATACAGATTTCTTGAAAACAACGGGTAGGACCGAGCAGTGTTTGTAGTCGTTGATGACAGGCCTCGACGTCTTGGCGGGTATACATACCGCGCTCAATGCCCGGTTGATTGGTGAAGAGAAATAGTAAAAAATCTTTTTGTATAAAAAGGTCTAGCGCTTCTGGTACACCGGGTAAAAGATGGATTTTTTCAGGTTGATAGACATAGCCGTAGTCGACATTAAGGGTTCCGTCGCGGTCGAGAAAAATCGCTTTTGCGATCGACTTTTGTGGGTTTTTCGAAAAACAGACGGCCATATGTTTGGCCTCTTTTCAAAAGTCCGTACGGGCCTGGCGTCAACGAAAAATAAACTCGTCCAGCGGATTCAACACCTTTTTCGAGATAAAAACCTCGATACAACCGCCCTAGAAGCAGCGCTCTATGCCGCAGATCTAGGGGTTGAGACCGTTGAAAAGATTCTATCATCGGTTCCTCACCGGGATCAAGATCTACGCGCCGTTGTTGAACCGATTCTCCTCCAAACGATGGCCGGTTCAGAAGGTGATCCGCAAATGCTTTTGACCACACATGAACCCCTGGTCATTGCGTTGATTGGTTCTAACGGTTCTGGAAAGACAACAACCGCGGCGAAGCTTGCTTATTATTTCGCTCAACAGGGAAAGTCAGTCATTGTTGGTGCGTGCGATACTTTTCGGGCAGCGGCGAATGAACAGCTCAAACGCTGGGCCGAACAACTTCAATTTGATCTCGTTGAGAGCCATACGGGAGCCGATCCGTCATCCGTCGCATTTGATACCTGTCAGGCGGCTTTGAGCCGTCATAAAGATATTGTGATTCTCGATACCGCAGGGCGTCTCCACAATAAAGCCAATCTTATGGCGGAGCTCCAAAAGCTCAAGCGTGCGATTGGGAAAGTCCATAATAGTTTTCCACAACATATCTGGAGCGTTATCGATGCGAGCCTCGGTAGTAATGCGATTGTTTCGACGGAAAAATTCCACGAGGCAATTGGATTAACCGGAACCGTCATTACAAAACTCGACGGTAGTAGCCGGGGGGGGACACTAGTCGGGATTTATCAAAAACTTGGCATACCGGTTTACTTTATCGGACTTGGTGAGCGCTGTGAAGATCTAGAACCGTTCCACGTAAATGATTATGTTAAAGCACTCTTAGCGTAGGAGACTGCAAAAAATTTTTGACATAGATCGTTTTAGCTTCAAACCTTGGTGCGCCGATGATAGAGATCACAATACGCGATTTAGTCAAAGCGTTTGCGGGCAATACGGTCTTAAATCATATCGATTTACAGGTTCAAGCGGGGGAGTTGTTTTTTTTACTCGGGCCGAGTGGCTGCGGTAAGACGACACTGCTACGGACGATTGCCGGATTTTATACGGCGGATCGTGGTAAGATTTTTTTCGGCAAGAAAGATGTTACACGCCTTCCGGCCCACAAACGTAAGACAGGGATGGTCTTTCAAAGCTATGCGCTTTGGCCTCATATGACGGTTGAACAGAATGTAGCGTTTGGACTTCAGCAGAAGGGGGAGAAAAAAGCGACGATTGCGCGCGAGGTTCAGGAAGCGCTCGAGATTGTCCAGATGTCGGCCTATGCCTCCCGGAAGCCCAATGAACTATCCGGAGGACAGCAACAACGTGTTGCGTTAGCCCGTGCGCTCGTGGTCCGACCGAAGTGTCTTTTATTAGATGAACCGCTTTCTAATCTCGATGCGCAACTTCGGAACGAGATGCGGGTTGAGATCCGGAAAATTTGTAAGCAATATGAACTGACGTCGATTTACGTCACACACGATCAAAAAGAAGCGCTTTCCATTGCAGATCGGATTGCGGTTTTAGAAAAAGGGAATATCCGACAAATTGGAACACCGATCGAACTCTATAAACGTCCGGATAGTTGTTTTGTAGCGAACTTTATTGGTGAAACGAATATTTTAGACGGTGTCGTTATTCGGAAAGGCCCTGACGAAGCCTTTGTACGAACAAAAATTGGTAACTTCCGGGGCATGATCGATAGTAACAATCCCCATATCCAAGAGGGGAGTACCGTTAAAGTTTCGATCCGACCGGAGAGTATCAAATTGGAAAGCTTCCCGGTTGAAGAAAATTGTGTCGAAGGGATGATCGGACATTCCACGTATTTTGGTGAAGTCGCGCATTATCTCTTTGAGAAAAACGGTGTTCACCTCCAAATTTCGGAACTCAATCCCTGTCACCTCTCGCAAGTCGAACGCTACGGGATCTATGCGTGGGCGCTGCCCGAAGATGTCGTTATTTTGAGTGAATAGCATGTTCAAAAAGCTTTTAAATCTCCTCTATCTCGCCATCGTCGTCGCCATCCCGTTTATCTTTCGACGTAGCGAGGTTCAACTCGTACCGACCAGCCCCGATGAGGTGATTGTTATTATCACTGCACATAACGAAACCCTACGCAGCGAGTATGGCCGTGGCTTCATGGAGTGGTACCGACAAAAGACGGGAAAAACGGTAACAATTGATTGGCGACATCCGGGCGGTGGACGTGACGTTTCACGCTACATCGACTCGATGTTCATGAATAATTTCCGCTTCCACTGGGAGCATGTACTTCAAAAACCCTGGGGACAGAAAGAACGCGCTATTTTCGCTCAGCTTGAGAACATCAAAAAAGACGATCCTGATCCCATTGCCCGGGAACTTAAGGAGATATTTTTAGCATCTGATATTGGTTGTGGCGTAGATCTTCTATTTGGTGGAGGGGTCTTTGATCATAAAGTTCAAGGCGCGAAGGGCTATACCGTGCCCAGTGGATTTATTGCCCTACATCCCGAATTGTTTAATGACGATGCAATCCCGGAGTTTTTTGCTGGTGAGCGCTTATGGGACGCTGATAGCCGATGGATCGGAGGCAGTCTTTCCAGCTTTGGGATTATTTATAATAGCGATGCAGTGCGTGCACTCGGAACACATCCACCTATAACCTGGATGGACTTGGCCGATCCGCGCTATATTGGCGGTATTGCAATTGTCGATCCCACGAAGAGCAGTTCGACGCTGAAGTCTTATGAGATGCTTATTCAGCAACAGATGCAGATCGCATATGCACGCTCTGGTGATGAATCACAGGCTATTCGTGAAGGTTGGCTGGCGGGATTACAACTCATTCAAAAGATCGTTGCCAACGGGCGATATATGACGGACTCGTCAGCCCAGACGGTTCTCGATGTATCGGAGGGAAATTGTCCAGTTGGGATTGCGACGGATTTTTACGGTCGTTCAGAACAGAGTAATATCGCAGCACGTGGCGGGAAATCCCGTTTCCATTTTGTGATTCCTCAGGCTGGATGTTCTCCTTCACCGGATCCCATTTCACTCTATCGGGGAGCGAAACATCGTGAATTGGCGATAGCATTCTTGGAATATGTTTTGACGCTTCCAGGACAGCAACTTTTAGCGTATAAGGTAGGTGTTCCGGGTGGACCGCAACATACACCGCTTTGTCGTGCACCGATTCTTAAAACCGTTTATCAATCGGAGTTTTTAGAAAATTTCGATAACCCGGATGTGAACCCCTATCGTGAGGCGGCAAATTTTACGTACCGTGAGGCTTGGACGAAACCGGTTTTTCGTGCACTGGGATTAATTTTTAAGATGGCGTTTTTGGATCCCGAGGATTTGTTACATAAGGCGTGGTCGCGGATCCAAAAAGCTTATCAATCGGGACGTCACGAAGATGCGAATCGGGCGCTAGCGGTAATGCAAAACCTGGAATTGTTTGTCTATGACCGGGTGATTACCGAGGTGATGCCGGAGACCCGAAATAAAGATTACTTGAAGGCGATTCAGTATCAGACAGATATTGCAAACCATTTCCGGGAACAATACCGTCGGGCAGCCGAGATCGCGAAGGGCCATTGACATCGGATACGTGTTGCTAGAGTAGGGGTGTGATTGTTTCGATCGAAGGGCGTTTGGAGCAGCGGACGGCGTTAAGTTGTGTTGTTGTGACGGGCGGCATTGGCTACGAAATTGCGGTACCGCTGACGATTCAATTACCATCATTGGGAGAAAATGTCCGGCTTTCGATTTATGCGGTTTATCGGGAGGATAGTCAGGCGCTCTATGGGTTTAATACGCCTGCGGAACGGGATTTTTTCAAATTGATCGTCGAAAAGGTGTCGGGTATTGGGCCGAAGATTGCGCTCGCGATGTTGAGTAAATTCCGATTAGAAGCGTTGATGGGTATTATCGCGAACCGAGAATCGGGTATGTTAGCGAAAATTCCTGGTATTGGGGAAAAAACGGCTAAGAAAATTCTCTTTGAGCTTGCGGATCGCTTACCGTCCTTCGGTCATCATGCGCCTATTGGAAATGAACAGAACGATGCCATTCTGGGTCTTATTGCTTTGGGGTATAAGCGTGCCGAAGCGGAAAAGATGGTTTCAACGGCTGCCGAACAATGTCCAGAAGCCTCGGCCGAGGTCCTGATTAAACAGGCAATCCGCGTTAAATGAATTTTTTGGGGATCGATTTTGGAAATAAGCGTATCGGACTCAGTTTGGGGGATGATGAGTGTTTTCTAGCCGTCCCCTTAGGGTGTTTACAAGTTCACTCCTGGATGCAGATTTTTCAAGAGCTGGAAGAAGTCGTCCAAATGCGTCATATCCACCAGATGGTAGTAGGGTATCCCTATAATATGGATGATAGCGTAGGGCAGAAAGCACAAGAAGTTGACCGGTTTATTGCGGAATTACAAAAAAAAATACCCCTTCCCGTTGAGCGTGTTGATGAGCGTTTAACCAGTGAGAGCGTCGAGGATCTCTATCACCGGTCTGGGAAAAATCGTCAAAAATTACGCCGAAAAGGAATGATCGATGCCGCTGCCGCAACCATTATCCTTCAAGAGTTTCTCGACCAAATAAATTTCACTTGACGGTAGCCGTCCTGCGGTTAGCGTACTCGGCAGTTGGAGACTTTGCGAACAGCGGGCGGGGGTCAGTATCTCCGCTCTTTTTGTCACCGGAAGTACAGTTATGAAGACGGGTAGTGAGATTTTAGCGGTCCTGGAGTACATGGAAAAGGAAAAGGGTATCCCGCGGAGCACGATGATTAATACCGTGACCGAGGCGATCCGATCCGCCGCATTGAAAAGTATTAACGCCGGGTACGATGTTCGTGTCGAGATTAATCCTAAAACCGGTAATCTTCAGGCATGGTCGATTCTCGAGGTCGTCGATTCGGTGAGTGATCCGCATTCCCAAGTCCACATTAGTAAGGTCCGCGAGACCGATCCTCATGTCAATATCGGTGATGTTATTGAACGCGAGATCGACCCCGTAACGCTGGGTCGTATTGCAGCCCAGGGCGCGCGCCAGGCTATCTTTCAGGGAATCCGTAATTTCGAACGCGAAAAACTTTACGAGGACTTTAAAAATTCCGTTGGCGATATCGTTAGCGGCATCGTCCGGCGCCAGGATATGGGAAATATCTACGTCGAGCTCGGTAAGTCCGAGGCTCTACTGCCTCAGCGCGAACGTATTCCAGGGGAAGAATACGTGCCTGGCGACCGTATTCGTTGTCTATTACTCGCGATCGATCAAACACCGCATGGTCCCGAGATTATTTTAAGCCGTTCCCATGGGCGTTTTGTTCGCCGCCTTCTGGAAATCGAGGTTACGGAAATCGCCGATGGAACTGTAGAGATCGTCAGCATGGCACGTGAGCCAGGATATCGGACAAAAATCGCTGTCCGGAGCAAAGATCCCAAGGTCGATCCCGTCGGTTCCTGCGTTGGCGCACGCGGTGTCCGGATCCGCAGTATCGTCAAGGAACTCGGGGGCGAGAAAATCGACGTCATTCGCTATAGCGATGACCCAGTAGCATTTTTACAAGAAGCCATCCACCCTGCGGTGCCGTTGAACGTCAAGCTCGATGAGGTTACGCACCAGATGAGCTTCGAGGTTCGAGAGGAAGACCTGGCGGTGGCGATCGGAAAACGAGGACTCAATGCCCGTCTGACCTCCCGATTACTCGGTTGGCGCCTCGATATCAAGAAAGCCGAGTCAGAACAGGAAAAAAGTTTGAATAAAAAAATTCAAAAGGCGACCGAGGGCCTCAATAATATCCCTGGAATCGATGATGCTTTAGCGCAACGCCTGGTGGCATGTGGCTTTACCGACGTTGATGTATTTGACGACGTAACGGAAGAAGATTTGCAGGATGCCGGTTTTTCGCTCGACGAATCGCGGTTCATACTTGAAAATATCGGAAAATTCAAGAAGGCTTAAGCGCGGACATGAGCATTCGGGTGTATCAGTTGGCTAAGGATTTGGGCCTCGATAATAAGCAGGTCATGGCGTTGTTGCGTGAGCGTGGCCTGAAAGTGATCAGCGCGTCGAGTTCTATTCCGAACATTTACGCCGATGCGTTGGCAGAAGAGCTTAAGATTACACCTGCATCAAAAACGACACCAGAGCCGACGACAATTCGAGTTCCCCTTGATGACGCGCCAGAACCTAGTGCTGCGCCTGCCGTTCCAAAGATAGAGGTCGTTCCGGTGCGGAAACCCGTTCCCATGACTTCCGTCCCTCAAGTACAGGGCCAGAGGGATACCGCAGAAATGCAAAGTGTCCGTCGACCTTCTAGACCTTTTGTTGAGCGGAGTGAAAGCACTAATAGTCGTCAAGAATCACATCCATCAGGCGGTAATACCATCAAGATTCCATTGCCAAAATTAGGCGCGAAGAAGCCCGTGAGTTTTACTTCAAGAACGGAAACTTCTGGAGTGGAATTACCAAGCGAGCGAGCAAAACCGAGCCGTCCGCCGGAAGTCATTCTCCCGGGGCGCAAAAAAAATACCGAAAAGTTTACGGACAAGCGGTCGGCACCGACGGTCCATTTCGAGTTACCTTCCCGCAAACAACGCCCGTTAGAAAACAAAATTCCAATTCCGGGAACGGAAAAAACAAAGGAGTCAGCACCGGAATTCAAGGTACTCGTTTGTAAGGCGCCGATTATTGTTCGCGATTTTGCCCAAAAGATCGGCATTAAGCCGTTTCAATTGATTTCGATCCTAATGCGTCAGGGGATTTTTGCCTCGATGAATCAGCAGATCGCTGATGAAGTCGCTGTCGATATCGCACAAAAACACGGCTATCTACTCGAGGTTCGTCAAAAATCGGATTCTAACCGCCCAGCGCCACAGAAGCCCAAAGTCGTCATCCCAAAAGAAATTTTGTCCCGTCCGCCGGTTGTATGTGTGCTCGGTCACGTTGACCATGGCAAGACGACCTTGTTAGATTTTATCCGCCATACAAGCGTTGTTGCCGGTGAAGCGGGAGGCATTACGCAGCATACCGGGGCGTATCAGGTCGAGTACGACGGTAAAAAGATCACATTTTTAGATACTCCGGGACATGCCGCATTTTCTAGTATGCGCGAGCGTGGCGTCGAGGTCACGGATATTGCAATTTTAGTCGTTGCGGCCGATGATGGGTTTATGCCACAGACCGATGAGGCGTTAAAGTTTGCCCAAAAGGCGGGTGTCCCAGTCGTTGTTGCGATTAATAAGATCGATGCTAAGGGCGCTAATCTTGATCGCGTCAAACAACAGATGCAGCAGCGGGGAATTGCGCCAGAGGAGTGGGGCGGCGATACACTTTGTGTGGGTATTTCGGCGCTCAAGGGGACGAATATTGATGAGCTTTTATCGCTCGTGCTTTTGCAGGCGGAGATGATGGAGCTGAAAGCCGATTACAAATGCCCGGCAGTAGGCGTCGTCATCGAGTCCCAGATCGATACGGGGCGCGGTCCGGTCGCAACGGTCATCATCCGAGAAGGAACGTTAAAGGTCGGTGATGCTCTGGTCTGTGGCTCGAAGTATTGTCGGGTACGCTCGATGCTCAATGAACGTGCAGAGGTCGTGAAGGCGGCGACACCCTCTACACCGGTTAAAATTATCGGTTGGAGTGGTGTACCGGAAAATGGAGCGGTTTTTGAAACCGTCAAAGACGAAAAGACGGCAAAGAATCAGGCCGAAGAGTACGCAATTAACGAGAAAAGATCGCATACGGAACCGGTTCCGAAAATTTCCAACATGAAATCGCTTTTTGAGGCGATTGAGTCGCAAAAGCAAAAGGTTCTGAAGGTCGTTGTTAAGTGTGATGTTCAGGGGACGCTCGAAGCGCTTATTCAGTGCTTAGATGCGATTAAGAGTGATCGCGTAAAGCTTGAGATCTTAGATTCTGGTGTCGGCGCGGTTTCGCAGAGCGATGTCGAGTTCGCGAGCTCATCGGGGGCGTTGATCGTTGGCTTTAACGTTAAAAAAGATAACGGAGTGGCGCCGCTGGCGAAAAATAAGGGTGTCCGTATCTTATTGCATGACATTATCTACGAGCTCATCGATCAGGTCAAAGAAGCGATGTCCGAGTTGCTCGATTACGAGTACACGGAGGAGCACCTCGGGACGGCGGAGGTGCGCCAGGTCTTCGAGCTTGCGAAGGGAACGGTTGCGGGGTGTATGGTGGTCGATGGCCAGATTGCCCGTGATAAGCCGATTCGCGTCCGGCGGAACAATGAGGTGCTGTTTGAAGGCAAAATCGATTCGCTCAAGCGGCAGAAAGAAGACCAGTCCGAGGTACGTTCGGGGTTTGAGTGCGGGATCAAAGTCGAAGGATTTTCAGATTTTGAAACCGGCGACACTCTAGAAAGCTACGATCGGATCCGTCATCTACAAAAGCTATGAGCGTCCGATTGGAGCGGATGAATGAGGCGATTGCGCACGAAGTTAGCGCGGTTTTGCGAAAAAACTTTCGCGAGGAGGCGGCTATGGTGACGATTGTTGGGGCGCTCGTTGCCCCAGATTTAAAGTCTGCCATTGTCAAATATTCCGTTTTAGGCGATCCAGCAGCTCAACACCAAGTAGCGAAATTTTTCTCGAAGCATGGCCCTTTAATTAAGAAGGAAATCGCACATCGCCTCCAACTACGCAATGTCCCGGAACTTAAATTTTCCGTAACCGATGCGATCGCGAAGGGAAACCATCTCATTGAAGTATTGGACACGATTGCTCCTGAGGATACCCTTGTGGAATAACCTTGAAAAATAGGGTAATTCGCAAAACTCCTGAGGCATGAGCAGTGCGATTAGGTGGGGGATGGCTTCATTGTTTTTGCCTATTTTGATTGGGTGTAGTTCCGAAAAAAGTTCCTCGTCGCGTCTTCCGTGGGCCGTTCCAGCAAATTGGGAGCTTCACCGCGATATTACGACCGATGTAAACGTCAAAAAAGTTTATAGACCGGCCGACTTCAATAAAACCAAGACTGGGAATAGATTTTAAGCATAGTTGCTGAAGTGCAGGGGGAGTTGGATGGCTGCAGACTCTTTAGTTTTATGCATTGCTAGCGAAGTGGTCAGTTTGTGTCGTATTGCGCAGCACAAGGGACGTTGTCGTCTACAAGAAGTTCAAGTTGCGGAATATGGCACGGAGCAGGAGTTTTCTGTGGCATTGGGAAATTTTTCTCCCAAAAAATTAAAAAAAGTCCGCGTCGTTGTCGTTGCACTGCCTTGGGTGCGTTGCTTGCCGCTGGAGGTATTTTTTACACGCGAGGAACATTTTTGGCAGAGCGCAATTTTTGAGTTAAAACAGACCCTGGGCGAGGATTTCTCGGCTTTTGAGATTGAGTTGTATCGCACTGATGGCCGTGTCAATGCCTTTCTGTTCGAAAGGGAGAAACTCATTTTACTACGTGAAATCCTGGCGCAGTTTGGGATTAAAAAAGCAAAATTTGTTTCCTCTGCCGCGGCATTTCTCAACGAAATTCCACACACTGAATCTCGCATATGTAGGAGTTCGTTTATTGCAGATGAAATCAAGGCAACATGTTTAGAACCGATTGAGCCGTTGTTACCAGCAATTTTTACGGCAGTGGCGTTGCATCGAAATACGGCAACACATCGTTCGATAAACATTCAGGCAACATCGCGTGGTTTTAAGCAATTTTTTCGACAAAAGGAATGTGTTGTCGATGTGCTGTGCTTAATGGTGGGTTTATTATTTTGTGTCCAGCATTTGGGAGGTGTCGAGCGGAAATGGGATGAGCGAAAGCAAGAGCTCGTAGTTCATCGAGATCAGCTATCGAAACTCGCGCAGCAAATCGACCAGGCACAGCAAAGACTTCTGCAGAAACAGGATCTCTTGGGTGATGTTGTTGTTTATGATCAACAAAATCACGCCTGGAATGTGTTTTTTAGCCAATTGCAAACCATTTTGTTTCAAACCGGAGATGTATTTTTAACCGATTTTCAGTGGCGGGTTGCGATATCGTCTCAAGATGCGCCAACAAAAAATTCCTCGAAAAAGAGGCAACTCCGCGAGAAACCAGCCGTTAACAATAGTCCACTTGTAAAAGTTCCAGCCTCGATCGAGCTTGCGGGGGCGATATTTATCGGGAATTCCCAGGATTCCGGACATTGGAATGCACCAATGAACCAGATGTTCGAAGCGTTGCGGAAAATTGCCGCAATCGATGACGTCTGCGAAATCAAAGTAAACGCGCCTGCGATGGGAAAAATCACATTTCGTTGCCGGCTGCGATTAAAGCCAGGTGCGGCACTTCTTGCGATATGAACCAGTGCGAATCCAAGTACTGGAAATATGGGAGCTGGTTGGGAATTTTACTGTTCAACCTCGTGCTCGTTAGTCAGGTTGTACAGCGA
>CAMWJR010000008.1 GCA_947174645.1 uncultured Verrucomicrobiota bacterium
GTTTGTGGCGTCTCCCAAAATGTTCAATGCGTTACGGCAGGCGTTGTAGTCGGCGCGCCAGGTGGCAAAGTTGTTTCGAGTCGCTTCGGGAACAAATTCGTTGTAATAATCGCTCTTAATCTGTGTTGCGGTTGAATTTCCGGATGTTGTGGGCTCCGAGACTTCTGCGTACTGAGTTTTAGCGGTTCCGGTGAAATAAGTCGTCCAGTTGCGGCCTAAAAGCGTGTTGACATCATTTTGAATGCCATCAATGCCGACGGTATTGATGGAGATTTTATCGAGGTAATTCGCACAGTCCCTCAAGGCCCCGACACGAAGTGTAAGATCGCCGTAAATCTCTTTCATCTTACCAACGGTCGTATCGACGGTCTTTTTCATTTTGTTGCGAGCATTTTTGCAAGCGGTATGGTCTTCCGATCCACCATCGTTCGTGTTTTTAGGCGAATACCGACAGCCATCTTCACTTAATCGGTCGCCCCATCCCCAACAGCCATAAACGTGATCCTTACCACTGTTCTCCGTGGAGAGAAATTCCACACATTTCGCCCAGAGGCCTGTGCTGCAAGTCTTGCAATTGTCATAGATCTGTTTCAGCGTGTACTTTGTGCCCTTGGTACCCTTAGGATCAATAGACACGAAACGCCCCTCCGGCTTCGCGTTTTTCATCAGATCGTCCCAGAAATGAAAATCATAGATGGCATCTGCTAAATATTGAATCGGCGTACCGTGGGGAGAATTGTGGCCGCCATCATGCTGGAGCGAAAACGTATCGTCACCCTTCCCGAGATCAAAGCCGAAGCGATCATTATTATTATCAGGGTCAATATTTCCATACGTTGCCTCGACAACTTGGGAACCATTATTGGGAATATAATCAATCCCATCGTCCCCAGAATGATGCTCTGGGTAACGTTGACCAACCAATGATACGGTAAAGGGTTTGATAATCACGACGCTTTTATCTACACCATCGACTTTCTGGGTTTCCCTATAGGGGCATCCTGGTATCAGTGTCGGGTTCCATACGAGCAAATTTTCTACATTCTTCGTGAACTCCTTTCGTCTTTTCTTATTTGCAGCCGCACTGTCATCTGGAATTGAACCTTTACGCTTTTTGTAGCTACCTACTTTATATTTCCCTTTACCGTATCCTCCATAGCTTGCATTTTCAAACGATCTTGCTTTACCGATCATGCGCTCCTCAATATGGCTCGCCGTGAAACAATTATTAATCGCCGTAGTTACCTCTGATGCGTGTGCCGCAAATGTTTTTTGAGTCGTTACACCATTTTTCACCTGTGCCAATGAAATGTCCTGGTTGCCACTCGACTTCATCGTCGTCTCGAGGAGATAGGAAACCATTTCACCGAGTTGTACTTTGTCCGTCGCTTCGAGCGCCTTCACATCCACAGGAAATGTTGACGGTGCGTTTGTAATATCCCCGCTCTGATGCATCATCGACGGATTTGTGACCGTGGAAGAATTGAGATACTTTACTCCCGCAAGCTGATCCACACTGCCCGTCGTTTCCGGAATTTTCGGTAGTACGGGTGTCGTCGTCGATAACTGCTCTACAATGGCCGGCGATTCTAAGTCCCCGCCGTTGAAAAATAACAAACTGTCCTGAACGCGGTAAATCGGAATGAGGAGATTTTTCGCCGCCTGCTCGATGTAGGCACGAACATAGTCATCCGCCTCCAACTGCTTTTGCGCCATCCCAAGAAGGTATCCGATCTTAGTTTCTTCACCAATGACCTTATTTGTGGAGGGATCTTTGATATCTGCTTTGTAACGTAAGAGCTGCTGGAAAAGATTGTGCCGAATGACATCTTTAAACAAGAAACCCGATGCGCTCCATTCTTCAGCATCTGTCTCTCGTCGCGCGGCAACCCAGGTCAATTCCTCAACGACTTTTGGAAAATCCGTGACGTTTTCACCGAAATCGGCACCAATAACCGACTTCTCAAGCCGCATCTTTGCGTTGTTATACCGGAACAGAATCCGACGGGGGACGGTTTTCCCATTGCCCATATCAATCTCATTCGTCTTGTCGAGTACACATAAGAGGTCCTCACCCGTATCCGTTGATTGCGTAAACCAGCAATTGATCTCCTTGGCGTGAAGCGTGATATCACCCGCCGAATCCTGATATGTATTCGTCACGTTATCGAGTTTATAGCCCGTGAAGTTGACCCGATCGTCAATCACGCCGTAGTTGTTGAAAATGTACTCTAAAATTGTAATCCGATTAAAAAGTGAAACTTCCGACGCGATCGCCTTGCAGTACTCCGATGTAATCGCATTCAGGTCCTCTGCAATCATAACCACTCGATCTTTGAGTGCCGTCATCGCTTCCGGTAAGTTCGTGCTCTCCGAATCCTCAACATCCCAACTCTCTTTGAGCGTTAATAAAGAATCTGCAATCGCCTGTAACTTGACATAACATAACTCGTAGGCCTTTTCTTTATCCATTAAATCGGCATTTACCTTGAGCGATGCCACAATTTTCCCAACAACTTGCGCTAAAACGCCCCCAAAGAAGTCGTCTGGCGGAACTAAATCCCCGAATTCATCGATAATGAGCTGCTTCGCCGACGCTAGACGCTGCTCGAAAATATTTTGGTCGTCCGAAGAAACCTTCCACTCCACGAGTTCATCCCGAACTCCGCGGTAGTAGGCCTTCCATCCCTCGTCTTGGCTAATCGTACTTCGCTTCGTGTAGTCGTCAAACTCCTCCTGTAGTGACTCGATGTATTGCTTTTTATAATTCGGGTGATTCTGTAGCGCCAGATTCCCCAACTCGTCGTTGAGATCGTAGGTCGCGACCTCCTGTCGCGCTACCGTTTCAACCTCGCTAGTCGCTCCCGCATATTCCGCCAGCTTGTCGACAATCGATTTCGCAATCAGCTCCCCGTCTAAAGTCTCCTGGAAGAACGAAGCATACATCTGCGACTCCATCCGCAAGCCCTCTCTCGCCTCCGCGAGATCCTTCGCGTAGAGTTCGTCGATCTGCTCCTGAATCTTTTCGCAAGTCTGCTTAAACGACTTCACATACGCCTTCTCCGTCGGGCCCTCGTCCGTCTCTGTCTTCATCGCGATGTCGCGCACCTTGCAGTACTCGAACTTCTTGCCCTTCACATAAATATCCGATGGCTTGTAGAGCCGCCCATCATTCCCCTTTAGTCTGGCATTATTTGAGGTGCAATAACGGTCATCTAAAACGCTCTTAAAGTCGCCCTCGTACTTGTAATACAATCCATCACCCGGCGTCGCCTTATTGAGAGGAATGTAGTCGAACTTTGTGCCGTAGTAGAAAAGTTCCCCGAGTGTAATCCCTGAAACGTAGTAAGAATCGAGATTTTCTTTATCCTGAAGATAATAAACGTCACGAAGTTTGATAAAATTCGGGCTATTTTTGACCTCATTGACCGGGAAATAACCCGTAGTCTCGGCACGAACATACTTTGTTACGTTGGCTAATTCATCGGACTCGACTTCGGCGACATCAATCGGCGCATATCGGCCAACATCCGTATCGACTTGTGTCTTACTGCGGTTCGAAAAATACCCGCCATCGCCCGTCTTGACGTAGTTGGGATTGCCGCCACTCAATGTCTGGCACGTGTATGTTTTGCTGAGATCGGCCTCGACTTCCCCATTCTCCGTAACGACAACAAACGATTGAACCTTTTCCGCCGCACTGGTACTACCCTTCGCCCTTGCCCGGATATCCTCGCGGTCAACGTAGCTTGTTCCTTGACGGTTACCGATTTTCGCCCGAATTTTATTCCCGAGATTGCTCTGTTTGATATAAAACCGCGCTGACGGGTTGCTGACCTCGCTATTCCCCGCCTGAAGACGGTAGTTCCCGACAATCAGAGTCGCATCATTCTTGCCATCATTGACACCTACTGACAAGCGGCTACAAGATCCCTCGCCATTTCCTCCGACACTTGCGCCAAGCGTCACGTGATAGTTGCCATCCTCGGCCATCACGAAGGTATTTTCGTCAACATTAATCGCAGGATCGCTTTTCGGGGTAAACTGGTAAAGAGCACTGGGGTCACTTGTAATAGCTTGTGGTGAAGTTTGGGTCTTTGTTGAATACGCAAACCCTTGGAATGACTGGTAATCGCCATCAGCCAATACCGAGAGATCCGAGGCGGGATAATAAATATTATCGGTTCCTTGGAAACACAAGGACTTAGCTTGATTGCTTGCCGCTGTTACCATTTCATCCTGATTTTCATACTCCAGCGTGTAGACACCAAAGTACCCGGTTTCGATATCATAATCGGTTACTTTAATGGCTTTTTCAGCATCATAAGTACTAATGTCGCTCACACTGCTCGGGATCAGGTACGGCGCCATATAGACGGTATCGCTTCCAACACTTGTGTTTGACTTCAAATCCTCGCGCTGGACATAAGGTAATAATTTTCCATTTTTTCGGACAACGAGTTGAAAATCCTGACCGCTATAGTACCCACTTCCTGCCTTATAGGCATAATTTGCCATATTGGTATTCGTGATCTCAAAATTTCCCTTTTTCTTGGCCAAGGCCTTCGGATACCATAAAATTTCGAGTGGCGTTTGCAGTATGTGATCATTGCCTTCATCATCTTTTGTGACAATGGGACGTAAAGTCGTCGGTTTTCTCAATGCGACTTTGGAATCATTGGTGTGGTAAACGTAGAGTGCAACATCAGCGTCGTTATTGCTGACCCCACGGTAAGTGGGCTGGCCATCGGCAGCACTGTACTTGAGCTTCAAGGTAATTTCATCACTGCTTCGATTGAAGTAATCGTTGTTAATATTGATATAAGTACCACTGGATTGGTCTTGTCTCACCTCGTACTGCTGCATAGGGTCACTCACCCGAAAACAGGCCCCTGAAGACGATTGACAATAAATATTACTCTGTCCTTTTTGGTCGAAAGCATTGCCGAGATAATTGACTGTCCCATTCTCTGCGACACTGACAACGTCGATATCTTTCAGCAACTTAGCTTCGCCGTCATCGCTCTCTACATGGATATCCTTAGCGGCGTAATAATTGCCATCCTTAGCAGCTAAGTATGGTCCCGATGTCGAGTTTTCCGCTTCTGGAATGAGGATTCTCCATCCAGAACCTGAAGGATCGAAATAATCGACCTGCTTCTTCAGTACGCATCCTCCACTGGTGCTTTTGATGGAAACGTAGTGCTTTCCATTGCGTTCCAGACACTGGAGCTTAGCCACCTCCGGCCTTAATTTTGATACGGGTTCACTCGCAACCTCCACGTAGCGCGTATCGCTATCGGTTACCTTTACAAATGAATCTTCGCTAAGCTGGATGTAACGGTTTCCGGGTACTAATGTTTTCCCATTTTTATCGGTTTTCGATCCTCCAAGCTCGATCGTTTTAATCTCATACATCTGATCGGTATTGAGGACATAGAGTTTATTCGCATTTCCTGAAGTATTGGGGACTTTGATAAAATCGACCACTTTAGCCCCAGATTCTGTGTCCTCGTACACATCTTCAATATACCAGTCCGAGATAAGATCTGCGCTCGTATCAGCATCCTCATAGAGCGTCACACACCCTGTATCGTAGTAAGCTCCATCTTCTCCATGAACGTAGTAAACCCCATCATCATCTCGTTCCTGATAGACCCCAGGCGCCGGATTGGAGTAAAATGTATAGGTACTGCTTTGCGGATAATATGTATTGTCTCCCGAAAGTTTGATATAAAATGTGATGTCCCCAGTGTTTTCAAAATACTGATCCCTCTCGCATTTGAAGTACACCTTATCGTCTAGCCGCGTATAGTAGTTAGCGTCGAAAGCCTTAAAGTAGATCGTATCCGTTTTTACATGGTAATTACCGTTCCGGTCCTGAACATAAATATCATTTTTTGCATCCTTAAACGGCTGGTAATACGTTTTTATGAACGTAGCAGAAGGATCTTCATACTTTTCTTTTGTCTCAAAATAAAGCTGATGCCTCGTATCATCAACCGTTGTTTCGAAATACAAAAGTCCGAGTTTATAGTATACCTTTTCATTTGCTCGCTCGTAGTATACTGTCTCCTTTTTGCCTGTCTTTTCGTTTTTCTTCCAACTCTGGCCGTAAATTTTTTCACTGCCTCGTACATAGTAAAGGCCTTTGCCTTCTGAATCTTGTCCTTTATAGTAGGTGTTCCTATCGCCACTCGGCCGTACGTAAGTGTCCCCTGCACCATCCGCTACTTTATAGTAGCGTTTGTCACTTTCTTTAACGATATAGCTGTTTCCATTTTTGTAATAAACGGTATCGCGATCACTTGGTGAACATTGATGATACTGCCCATCAGCACTTTTGAGATAAACCGCACTATTACCTACTTTTGCTGAAACCTGAGACATCGCTCTGAAGTCGTTGTTTTCCTCGTCGAGATTGCTACTCGCGACCTCAAGTTTATAGCCCGAATTTACATTTCCTGGTTTAATGTGGGATTGGACGAAAATATCATTCGACAGAACATCCTGGAAACGATAAGGCTTCCAATTGCTGATGGCTAGGCCTTGGTCGGTAGCAGTTCCAGCTGCCGCTGCAGGAAGGATAAAGTCCGTGTTGGCATAAGCAATATTGCCTGCGGCAGTTTTAACATTAACCGCCTGAGGCTTGATGATATCGGTCCGCGTTGTGCCGCCATCAACTTGCACCGTTTCACTGATTTGAGCTTGTGTCGGCGCAATTCGATACAGCCCACCGTCACTGGCAGCCGCATAATCCGATGTCGCGATATCGTTTTGATTTTGTGTAAACTCGATATTTTCGCCGTTACCACGAATTTCGACAAACCGGTTATTGATATAAAGATATTCCGCATCACTACTTAATTTGCCCTGTTCGACGTAGCGTGTCTCCGGGTGGGGCACATAAAGATACTCCTGTGAGGCCGTATTTTTGGCATAGCGGCGATTCGGAAATTCGATACGACGCATTATTGGTTCGTTCGTTGTGGAATCTACGTCCTCGAAGTAGTAGTTTTCGGTATTCCCGATCTCTGTATATCTTTTGGTAATGCTGGAATAAGAATAGCGCTTTTCATCGGAGGGCGTAAAGTCGGTTTCTTCCGCGACCTGGCTCGCAAGGACATATTTTTCGTACTCCACCGGAAGGACCAGATGGTCGTCATTGCGATGAACGTAGCGCGTCTCAAGTCCCCACTGATAGAGCTTCATCCCGAAAAACTTCACATCACCCTGGGTGGACCGATAGTATAAGGGGATATCGAGGCGCTTCCCATTGACGACGACATCGACTTTATCGCCATCTTCGAGGTAATACGAGACCACTTCGCCATTTCCATCGAGCTTAGATCCTACCACTTGGTAATAGGTCCCCTCCTCGGACTCACCGTTGACAGATTTTTCGATTTTGTAGATGTAGCGCGTATAGATATCGTCGACGACAGTGTATTGCCCCTCATCGGCGCAAATGTAGTACTTTTCGTCGTTCCCAGGATTTTTTTCACTCGGGATATCAGTTACTTCGGCAAATCCCTGTTTTGTCGCCGCATAATAGATAATCGAATCTTGATAGGTCTTCCAGACATCGGTATCTCCGGCTACATCTTCGCCTTCAGTGGTTCCACCGGATTCCTGATCACCCTCTGCTGCCGCGATCTCAACGGCATCCGGTTCGACATAGGACATATAATCGCCATCGTAGACTTTGTAGAGCAGCTTATACTTCGACAACGGATAAGCGACATCATTCTCTCCGAGAACAAAGAGCTTTTTATCGGCTTCACTGCCAGGGAGCGCGGAAGAGATGACCTCCTCTTTGTTGCTATTGCAGCGGCGATTTGGCATCAATATGCGGACGTGCTCCTCAGGTGAGACCTGGATAAAGGCGACATCATTTTCCGCGAGTTTATAAAAATTCCCGTTATTTTTAACATATTGGTTTTTCTGGTTAACATCGAAGGTAATGATGCCGTTGCGCTCGTCTTGGATCCGATAAATCCACCCCGCTTGGATATCTAAGGGAACAAAAAGCCGTTCCTTTTCATTGGTATCTTCTTCACCGGGTTTGGGAATATAAGCGCAATAGTAGGCATTATCGTCGATGATTTTTAGGTCTCCCGTATACGGCATGAACTTCGAATAAAGTTCCTGGACCTTGGCATTACCGGTTCCCCCACAGGTATAGTAAGCACTATTGAGTATTTCGTCGTTAGCAATTGCTTCAGGACCTTCTAATGGTTTTTGATCGCCTGCAACCTGCACAACTGATTCACCTGTTTTAACAAAAGTATAAAACTCGCTCTTCAGCTTTTGCAGCATATTTTCATCACTATTCCATCCTGGATATTTTTTTTGCAAAAATATGAGGAAGAAGGCCATATTGAGACCCTTAAAAAAGTCGCCAATGCCTGCGGCTTCCGAGTCGCTGAGCTTGACGTTTTCGTTTCGGTCCAGAATGCCAGCAAAATTGATCAGGTCTTTGAGCCGCGTAAAAACGCTATCATTATTACTCGTTCTGCGGTAAGTTGTGTAATAGGTATTTGAATCAATTCCACTTTTCAAGCGGCCTGCAAAATCGAGCAATGCTCCAGAGAAATAACTGTCCTCGGAACTTCCATCAGAACTAGCAATTTTCCCGCGGATAAAATTATATAGCTTGACGAGTTTATCTTTGTATATCTGAACGGCTTGACTACTATTGGATGCACCATCCACCAGTTGGGCCGGAATTTGAGATAGTTCCTTCAGCTGCTTGATAAAATCGTCACTGGTACACTGATCATTGAGAATCTTCCAAAACGCTTTTTGTAAATCAGTGAAGGCCTTAGTAACAGTGTTAAGACTGGAACAATTGGCCGTTATTTCGCTGCCGATTGTTTTATTGACGGTGGTAGCAAGCTTGGATCTCAGTTTCTCATCTGAAATATTACCTGTCCCCTGGGTGTTTTCCACAAAACACTTGATGAGAGTTTCCCCTTGCCCATAGTTATCGTCGAGTGTTTGAATGGCACTGGCGATGGCTTTAGATAGATCAAGTTCGTGTATCTCTTCTTGACCCTCCGGAGCGAGCAACATCCCATATTTTTCTTTCAACTGTTCCCGATCCGCTCCATTTGTGAAATTGTACACTTTGTTGAGTGACGCGACAGCATACTGTGCACGCACTTCTTGGACGGCATCAATTACCTTCTGCACTCCTGATTGCCAGTCAGTCGCACCTGCTCGTTGTAAAACTACAACGGGGTTATCTCTATTCTGGACCTCCCGAAGTTTTAGAATAATCGCTTTAAAAGCATCATCAATCGCCTCGGCTTTAGCTAAAAGATCCGATTCATTGGACGTGTATGCCGTTTGGAAATTTGCAATAGCATCGCTGAGTTGGGTCGTTTGCTCATTTAAAGTTGCATTGAGTGTTTCTAGAGATTGCAACAATCGTTCCGTCGTAACGCCGCTCTCAGAGTCGCCGTGATCATGGAAATAGCCACTCCAAGAAACTTTGGAAATTTCTTTTAATGCCGCACCGGCATTGGTTTTATCAAGCGAAGCGAAGGTACTGAAATTACTTGTAAAGTTGGATAACCACGCATTGAGATTTTTAATGTACTCTTCCGCCAATGCCGATCCCGAAGTAAACACGGACTGCATGTTATCATAGAGCTCCTTAAGGCTCGTCGAACTCGCTGTCCCGTGGTCACCTTGGGCGGCAAAAACGTCATCCAATGGCGACTGTATACCGATCTCATTTGCGGTGACATAAGCCTTATGAAGCATCTGCTGCAAACCTCCGTCACTTATTGTCGTGTCGAGGAATTTGGAAGCCAACCCCTCTTGTTCAGCTCCCAAGGTCCAGTGCCCCAAAACATCACGCAAAATGGTAACGGCCTCGGTTGTAAGCGAAGCCCCATACAGACGGGCGATGCCGGCAAAAAGTATCGATGCCGCAAAGCGGTAAAGGCTCTCTTTGAGGTGTGTCAGGTACTGATCATGCTGCTGCGCTTGGCTCTCCAACAACTCATAACGCCCTCCGCTGCCATTCATACCCGTCAATCGGATGGTATAGGTAACAGTTGAATTCTTTTCCTCCCGGGTTACACGATAACTTTCCAATATCGCGATCTGATCTTCAATGGCCTTGATCAACGCATTATGATTTGAAATTAATGATTCCGCTTTGTTGTTACTACTGTTATTCTCATCTGCGGGTACCAACTCCTTGAGAAGCAACTCTGTGTTCTTTAATGTGCCTCCTTGTTGCGTATAGGCATTTTTTAAAAATTCCACCGTAGAGTTGTATGCCTGAGTCAACTGCCAGAAACTCGCGTCCTCCGCCCGATCCGCATCGGTGGTACTGGTGATACGCGAGAGGTTAGCAATATTTTCAAACCCCGTCTCAAGGCTCTCCGCTTCAGCATCGACGTTCGCAAAAAGCGTCTTTTCAATTTTATGGAGGGCTTCTGTGATTGTATTTTCTCGTTCACCGTTATCGAGCAGACCATAGGCCGATGCCAGGACATTCCACCGATCGACCGTTTGAAAAACAGGATCGCGTAATGCTGCCAATGCTCCGGATTCAAGCGCCAACGTCTCGAATGGCGTAATCATATCGGCATACAAATCTGAGGGTAAAACCTTCGTCTGTCCATCGGTTCCCGTGTTAGCAATGAGCGCATCGAGAACCGTTTTGAGGCCATTGCGCGTCGTATCGTTTCGGAAGACGTCGATGCCGCCCTCATTTACGGCTTCGCCGTTTGTATCGACACCAAACAAGAATTGCCGAAGATCGATCTTTTCCTGCTTATCGAGCAATGCTCCAGGATTATCCATCTCACCACCCCGTTGCTCCTCAAACACGGCAAGAATATGGAGTTTTTCGATCGCGTTTTTAAGCTCCTCAAGTCCTTCAATAGCCTCTGCAAGTTTCTCGTTACTGGTCGTTGTCGAACCGCTAAATCCTTTACCAAGCAGGTTATTTAAAATCGAACACATGCTCGATGGGACATCTTGATATCCCAGATAGTTCTGAAGGCTGTCGAGCGCACTTTCAAAATTTCCTGACTTACATCCTTGCAGTTCGTACAACGCATTGATAAAGGGCTTAATCGCGGTTAAACGGTCTGCTATGACTTTCTCTTCGAGTGTCGCAGGGCGTGTTTCTTCCGTGCCACTTATCGTTTTATTACCCCGGAGTTCCGTGATAACGTTATCGATGGTAAATGTTGCTACTGCGGCCTCGGCCTCGTCTGATTTTTCGCCTAAATAAAAATTTTTGAGTTCGACTTCTTGGAGCCTTGTCCATGCGGCGTCAAATCCCCCTTCTGCGGACTTATTGAGGCATATCGCATTCAACATTGTTTCAACGGCACTCAATGCCGTGCTAATGTTACGATAAATGACATCTGCTTTCTCGTTTGTTGTCGAGGAAGAAGTAACACCATTGGTGATATCTCTAAGATTTTGGAATGCCTGTTCGATCCCCCACAAATCGTGCCCCTCAGGGCAGATGCTTTTTAGTAGATGTTGGAAGTCCGCTAAAGGCAAATCGACGACACCATCTTCAACCAATTCATAAACCCCTGAAAATAGCTCGTGTACCAGATAATCTGTCAATTCCGGCTGGAAAGCCTGTTGATAGGCGGCAACGTACGCATCATTTTCATCAGATGTACAGTTGAACTCTCCTTCCTTATTAGATTCAACATATGTCGAATCGCTTCTCTCTTTAAATGTAAGCAATTGAAATGCACCAACCTTGGTTAGATCTTCAGGCTCAATTGCCAGCAGGTCATCAGAAGCTGCTTTTAGTGTGTTGACACATGCCGTTTGCGCTGCACTCGGTGCTGTAGCGGAATAACCTGCTTCATCAATTAACGAAACAAGCTCATCCAACGCCTCTTGGAATGCCTTCGCTTTGGTTTCAATATCGTTTTGGGGTTCATATTCCGGATCCGTGGCGATATTGGCAATCGTACCAGTAATTGTGGCATAATTTTGAGCAGCATGTTGTTGCGCCAGTTCATCTAAGAGGGGTGTCAAAGCACCCTTTTGGTAAATATTTACAACAGTCTGTTTCTCTTCATCACTGATCGTTACTTCTTCAACCTGGGTAAGGCTATCATTCGGGTCGGGTGAAGCATCTGTGGCCCATAATCCCGCTACTTTTTCTTCGACATAACTCGTGTTTGTACCTTTTATGAAACTATCAAGTTCTGTTTGGAATCCGGTGTCTTGCGCATCTGACTTGGTAAACGTTCCCGTCGTTCCACCCTCCGCTGCGACTGGGAATGTATATGCAACGCTGGATAAATATCCCGATACCGTGCAGGATGCTATGGTGTTATCCGTCCCCATATCGCTGGATGCTAATGACGGAAATGCATTGGTATCGAAATCCGCAAGAAGTGTTTGGAGTTTTTCAAAATCGGAGTCATCAAAATCACTGAGCTTTCCGTCGAGAATTTGGTTCAACAAATAGTACTTAACGCCAGTTAGATTTTCAACGGCATTTGCCGAATCGGCCTTGATGAGTTTTATTAACTCCCCCTTGAGATTATTTTTTAAATCAGCGCTCCATAGAGCACTACTCCAATCAGTGTTGCCAACAGAAGCACCTAAACCAGCAGTATTGAATGCGTTGATGTAAACGCTGGCGTAATCTGTTGCAAATTTTTCCCAAGAGTCTCCGTCAGCCGTTACTTTCCCACCCTTCCAGGTGTTATAAGCAAATGCGCTTCCGATTTCCTCTGCAGCGGCAGCGAGGAATTGGTTATCAATTGCCTCAATGCGTTTAGTCTTATTCGCTGTCTCTAATTCACCGATCTGCGTTTGAATCGCCGCCATCACTGGGTCAGCCGCTTCTTCATCAAGAATATAGGCCGAATTGACTTCGGTTGATCCAAAGAGAAGTTTCTTTGTGTTGCCATCGTATTGAACTTCGAAATTCGTCAAAAGCTGTTTGAGTCCACGAAGTGCTCCCTCAGTATACCCCTCGTCTGTCTCATTAAATACAGTCTCCGCTCCACTCAAAATTTCCCGACGAAGATCCTGTACGCACATTAAAAAGTACTCATTGCGTACTTCTTGAACCGCGTCGAACAATGCCTGATCGATGGTGATATTAACCGCACGTTTCGCCGTTTCCGTTGACTCGACGCCGTACGATGGAGTGGTTCCCTCCACATAAAGCGACAATTTGCTATTTAATTTACAAACATTTTTTTGTGAAGCGATTTTGTCATAGACTGCCTTCAGGACATTTGTAACTTTTGTTTGTAAATCTGCTCGACTAGGAGTAGACGTAGCACTGTTATACGCTTGGGCCGTTGATGTGATCGATCCCGATTGTACAAGGGTTTCTAACGCCTGTGTGTAAGCATCATAGAGCTCCTTTCTTTGGAGAGCGATAAAATAAGTCTTAGCTGCTTCAATGTTTTCTGCATCCTCTGTAACGTCAACCTTTTTCGCCAAGGCTTCGACAGGAGCCGGACCGTTTAACGATAAGTCATTAAACACTTCTGCCTCGGCAATGTCATGAAAAACCGTAACATCATACAGGGCGTCGAGATTATCCCTGACACCTTTGAGCGTTTGCTGGTTCACGTAGCCGTAGGAACCATTAAACATCGCAATTGGGGAAAGATCCGCAGCGCTTTCCGTGAGGCGTTTGAGCTGATCCGTCAACTGGTCATCAACAAGTGTATCGCCCACAATGGCCTGAACAAAAGCGCCGGCACTTTTGTAGGTAATATGTTCTTCCCACTTGAATTGCTCATCTTTATTGGCTGCAGCAATCACCCCCATGGCCGCATTGCGGAAACTTCCTTCGTAAATGGCGATCTGCGCGTTGACGAGATCATACCAATGTGCGAGTTCTTCAGAAGACAGTATGAGGCAGTTATTATCCTGCTGAAGGGCGAAAAAGGTCGTATTGTTCCCTTGAGGATCAACATTGTAAAACTTCTGAACGGAGTAACTGAGGCCATTGTGTGTCAAGTCCGTGCCCGTACCCCAGTTTTGGAGAATCGTGCTCCACTGATTTGTTTGGATATCTTCTGGATCGAAATTTTCGATTGCGAGCGATATTGCTTCGGTCGTATTTCCATGTTTATCGAGGAGATTACTAAGCGCATCAAGCGTTGCGTGTAATCCTGAAGCAACGCCTCCATCTGAGCTCGAAGTCGTCCCAACAATTTTCAACACTTCTTCGGAAAATGTTTTACACGCACTAATGAGTGTGTTAACTTTATCACTGTCACTTGCCCAAGCCGCTTTATACGCGATGATAGCCGGATTAGTGATTGTGTTCTCGGACATTTTATCTTCCGTGAAAAAGTATCTGTAGATTTTCTGGTAAGCCTGCTCTAATAGAACGCTCAGAAAACGCGACCGGTCATACGGGCGGCTGTAACCATTTTTGTTCGCGTTAAAAGTTATAATATCCGTCGTTTCACTGTCGCTATCGGCTGCACGAAAGGCGCTCAATTCTAAGAGATCATCACCAATGTTGAGACGATTTATTGTCGCCTCGGGAACTTCACTTCCCGCAACAAGCTGTCCGATTGCCGAATAAATTTGAAGCAGAAGATTGTGTTTCACCGTGCTCTTCGTCATATCATCAGCCGCGAGTGTCGCCGTAGCAGCTTCCTCCTCTATGAAAAACGATTGATACACATTCTTAACGTCTGCAACCTGTGCAATCGCCTGATCATCGAAGATCGCGTACTTTGGCTGCTCGGTCTTCACCTGTTGAACTTGATGGGCGATACTATCGACGGAATCATCAATTGTCATCTGCTCCGGGCTGAGAACGTCGATATGGACGGCATTATCGATCAGATCAACAAGCTCGCGGTATTGCGTCCCCGTAATCGAAAAATTTTGGCTTCCAGTACCATCATCAACAAACTCCCTCAGTTTAGCTTGTAACCCTTCGAGCTGCGAAAAATCTTCCGTCCACTTCGGATACACGAGTGCTAAAACGTTGGCCAAAAGAAGATCCCGATTTCGTTGCGCGAATTTCTTCATATTCGAGAACGCATTCGAAACACTTCCAGCGGCTTTGTTCGAAAGTTTGATCTCCTCAACACTACCACCCTCGCCGGCCTCACTCGCATAAATTACTATACCTTCCTTGACCTGCGCATTGATACCATCAATTTGCGTTATGAAACCATTCCATCGCGCTTGCAGCTGATCAAATTTTGTCCAAAGTTGGGCCATTGCGTTCTGATCGGGAGACGTTTTTTTCGCATAATCCTGAACCTCACTTAGGAAATCCTGAATACAAAGAAGTGTTTGAGGTATTTCCCCCTCTCCTTCCACTCCCGCATTGCCTTCTACTTTTGTTACCTTTGTAAAATCGACCATCGCGTTATAGGCTTCGATGATCTTATTTGTGACATAGACATTTTCATTGATGCCCTCAGGGGCGTTACGAATACCCTCCTTGTTGAACCAAGATAGCTGTGTTAGATACTCTAAACCACCAATCTTTTTAGCCAATGAATCGTTATTGGACGTCGCCGTGGCGTTCAAAGTACTCAAATCTGTTGTTGTTAACTGATATAAGAGCTGGTCAAAGTTTGATATCAACTGACTGTACGACTGCGCACTCCCATGGATGGTTTCTAAGTTAAAGTCTTCAAGTGCGACATCCTCCGAAAGATTGGTCCACGAATCCCAGGAATCAACCTGTACCCCTTGACCTTTAAGCGGTAATAATTGGGCCCCATTCGCCAAATTGCCGAGCTGCGTGACGACATCGTAGGTATTCACGCCATCTTTGAGATAAATGAGCAACGGCTGTAAAATTTTACGGATTTTTGCGTCATTATTGGATTCCTTGATTGTGCTCGTTGCAACGGTATAGCTTGAATCATCTTTGGGATCGTCAGTTTCGAGTTTGTAGGCATCGACAATATTTTTAACGATTTGATATCGGATATTTTGAGACTTATTATCATAAACGCCATCGACATACCAATTGGCATGGATCGCATTCTCCTTGGTGACAAAAAAGGCCGCTTCGAGGTGATTGAGGATATTAACAAGGTCCCCGAGCGCATTTTGAAGGGCACTTAGATTACCCCCTAATTCGCTGGCGCTAATTCCCTCTCCATTGATTTTCTTTTGGATACTATCACGCACATTTTCGATCTGACTGCACACATCCTTAAAGGCCTCTGCGGCATCTTCATCGGTAGTCAGTTTTTGAAGTGTATCATTGGTGATAAGCCCTTGGATGGCCGTAGCGATCGCGTTATAGCTTTCGATCAATAGGTTTGCCGTTTTGGCCGATCCACCTTCAGCTTCGATCGCAAGGTCGACTGTCACAAGCGAGTTCTGCAACCCGGCAATCAGCTTTCCCATTGCTTCGTCAATCGACAGCTCCTGCTGAGTCGCGGTATCTGCCTGCACTGCAACGATACCCAAATAATCCGACATGAGGCTTTGCAGTGTCCCGATATTGGTGAGCACTTTTTCCGCCTGCGTTTTGATTTCCTCTTTAGCTGCATCAATAATCTCGTTACACAGATATTGAACACCGGCAGGGGCGGTACTCGTCGTCATGATCGCCGGATAAACCTTTTGATAGAGCGTCAAGAGCGAAAAATCGATGGACTTCGACGAAACGTACTTGGTTAAATATTGAAATAATGATACGCCGTCTGTGTAAGGAACATTTTGCGTCGTTTTTAATAAGTGACGGAATTGCGAGGCCAGCTCTTTTTCGGCATAGAGGTCGGCTTCCTTGTAGGCTTTGACCGCATTAAGGATTTCCGCGACAAGAATTTCGATATCCGTGTCTTCGGAATAGTTTTTCAATACGTCGAGAATCGATAGAACATATTTGTAGCTCTTGGCATTGATATTGTACTCCACTTCGCCCTCGGATGTTGCCGTACTTTCGACGCCTGAGGTGTAGGTTCCATCGGCATTAAGGCGCATGATGCCGCAATCGATCGCAATCCGGTACACACGATTAATCAGTGCCTGGCGCTTAATTTGATTCTGCCGCCAACCCTCGATTTCATGTTCCAGGAGGTAGAGTCGCAACTCCTTACGAAACTTATTGGCGCGTTCGTATTCCGCATAGAGGTCAATGGCTTCCAATTCCCGCTTAAGGGCAATAACCTCACTCTGGAGCGCTTCTTTCAAGGCACTAGCGAAAATGTCATCGCTATCCCATAACGAAACTTCTTCAGAGCCCACAAGTTGCTCACCGAACTTTGTAATCAAGGCCGAAAGCTCGACGCTGTAATCGCTGATGCTATACTTTTTGAACTCGCCATAACACTTGCGCCCGTAATTTTCATACACGCGCTGATACGCATCGAGAAAAGCTTCGATATTGAGGATACCGGTATCGCCATCGCCCTGTGTGAAACTCGCAAATAGATCGTGTTGATTAGTAAGCTCAGGATACCGCGTGTATGTTGCCGTTGTGCGATCCGCAAGGTATGACTTGCCATGATAGGGAAAGTTTTGGATCGCCTCATAATATTCCCCATACGTCTCGCGCAATTCACGTAACTTTGTTACGGTTTCGGTATACGAACGAGCTCGTTGCTGTTGTCCCTCCGCAAACCAGTCTGTCAAATTCTGCGTATGCTGAACAAACTCGTTGTGTATCAACGGCGCGTAATGATCCTGCAAAATTTTGGCGTAGAGGTACTCTAAAAGTCGTTCGAGATCGTTATTACCTTGAGCGGCAATCGTCGTTCCATTATAGTTGGGCATTTCGACGCCACCGATAATATCGCGTAGCATATTGAGTCGCGCCTCTGTTTGCAAGCGATAGGCCTTAACAACGGTCTCTTCCGTGATGAGGCCATCGATACTTTTAATGAGCAAAGATGCCTCCTTGGCATCCGTACGGTCGGGGCCAAATTTTAAAATATAGTCCAAAACCGCCTCGATATGGCCACGTAATTTTAATGCCGCCGGACGTTCTGACTCCACATTCGGCACAAAGTCATACTTTAATGCGGATTCTTTTTGCTCGGCCTCCGTCGCGCCACCGGCCAGAAAATTCGCCACACCAACTTGTACAAGGTCCTGTATCTGAAGGTCTGCCGTTTGACCGTTCGCGACATTTTCCGATACACCGACAATTTTTCTGGAATCATCCGATATACCGTCAAAAACATAGCGTTGGATGCTGGTTTTGAGATCATTTAAAAATGACCCCATCATGGCGTAGCGCACATCCTCCTGCTCATCGAGTGTCAAAAGACGCTTTTTTTCGGTACCGTCCTCTTGCTGCTCGAGAATTGTCACCTTTTTAAGGGCGATACGGATGGCTTCTTCCGTTAAAACCGTTTGCATCGTCTGCTCGATTGTGTTGTTGAGATCCTCCTTCAGCGCGAGCTCGACGTAATTCTCCAATTTGAATGTATTGCTTTCCGTCAGGTAGTTAACAACGGTCTGGTAATTCGAATTGCTTTGCTCAAGCGGTTTCCCATCGACAATATCGCTCTCCGTAAACAAAACCGGCGAATGGGCCTCATTTTGTGCTAAAATCAAGCGACTTTGGACGTATTTTAACGCATTACAGTAGAGTTCGTAATTACTAGCATCGACTGCAATGCCATCACTACCAACGGTTAACGTCGGAGCCATAGCTCCTTGTGCTCCCTCTTGAATTGCTTCGAGCTTTTTGAGGTGTTGTTCAATTGCCGCTAGTTGGGCTTTTAGACGATAGCGCCGAACAGTTTCAATCGTAAGATCCCCTAAAAGTGTGACATAGAGGTTTTGAATTTCCTCTTTGACCTTTGCTTTGACGACATCTGCGTCATCGGCATCAATAACCCCCTCTTCTACAGCCTTTTGTGTCAACGCCGCGATCTGTTTTCCTACCTCCTGATCCGGGATTTTAACGTACATGCGCAGCCAGTTATTTTCTTGGGAATAGCCCTGCTCCTTGTCACCGACGGAACCAATATAGTCATCGATCGCACTAATTAGTTTTGCCTTCAGAGCATTATCCGCAGCCTGGCGGGTATCATCAATGCTCTCCATCATTACCTCGTTGCGCTGCTGGTTATTGAGCACATTGAGAATAGTCCCGACGCCTACTTTCACAAGGTCCTCACAGATCCTATCGACGTAACTCTCCGTTACATCCCCTGTTCCCGTACTTTCACTTTGTTCGGAATTTGCAAACAGACTTCCGAGAATTTTCCGAAGATTATAGTCTTTATTAGCACTGATCTGGTCCTGATAGAGCAAAAAGGAGGTTTGGTGCGTAATCTGACGCTGTAGTGCATTGATAACGGAAACACTGTGTTTGCAATCTTCGGATGTACAGGCGTCGGACTTCCCCGTTTCGGCATCCTCTCGAAGTACTACGGTATCGTCGCTAACAAGTACGTTTGCCGCCGCATCCATGTACTCCTTTGCGAGATAGTAATTCACGTGAGCCACAAGCTCATTCCAGCCGAAAATACCTTGGAG
>CAMWJR010000009.1 GCA_947174645.1 uncultured Verrucomicrobiota bacterium
AGTGCAGACTACGCGATGAATATCGGCATGATGAAAGTTTTTTTAGACCTCGTCGATAGCGCGAGTTTTTCGGAAGCGGCGCGTAAAAATCAGGTCTCGCAGTCCGCCATCAGCCAGCGCATTAAGGCCATTGAAAGCACATTAAAGGTCAATCTCATCGAAAAAACACAGAAATCACTTAAGCTGACACGTGAGGGGCTAATTTTTTACAAATACGCGCAACAGATTCTCTCTCATTATACGACGATGCTTTCCGATATCGAAAATCCCTCAAAAAACGACCCTGATGAGCTCATGATCGCTACGAGTGATTGGATCGGTGTCTATATCTTGCCGCAATTTATCCACGAATACTTTCAGCGCTTTCAGAAGTTTAATATTGATATTCACTACGCTGATAGCATGCAGGCGAAACAGGGGCTCCGCTCGGACCTCTTTCTTTTCGAAAAACCTCTATCGTCGCGCGATTTTACCTCAAGCCCATTTCTGAAGGAAGAGTTTATTCCTATTGGATCTCGAAAGACCTTCCCGCAACCGGAAACGCTAGCGCTACAAAAAATCAAAACTTTTCCACTCGTCGGTTTTCATCCACAACATTCGCTCCGCAATGTTTTTGAAAAAGCGCTGGAGAACTATGCTTTATCGCCCCATTATACGGTTGAACTCGGGCAAATTGAGCTCGTCAAACAGGCCGTTCTATCGCACAACGGCATTGCGTTTTTACCGCGAAGCACGGTATTTCCCGATACCTCATATTCGGATGAATCTCGTTTCCAAAAAATCTCGCTTGCAGAGTGCACATTGCCCTTCTCGCTGTACGTTTCCTACCCCAAAGAACGAACGCCTTCTCAAAGCGCCCAACAATTCTTGAATATTTTGAACGAATATCGGTCCGAAAACGAACCCATTGCGCTATTCACTCGAGGATGATTCCTCATTAGGGTCCATGGAGATTCGGATAGTTGTTTTGTCCTTAGAAGACTTACGTGCAACGATCTCACCGGCGTTTTGAAACCAATGTGCAGGAAACTCCCGAACGAGCTGCAACCAGGTATGCTCCAGACCTCCCTCATATTTCTCCGCTTCATTGAGGTAGTCACCAAAATACAACTCGATTCGCCGACGCAATAGCTGGTCATGATCCCGTTTTTGTGGCATTCCACTCGAAATCTCCCAGAAGGATGGATCCACATCGCTCTCCGTCGCGGTTCCACCGTACAATAGGTATGCCGGAGTAACATGGAACAGCTGCGCGATACGCTCAATAACATCACGCGACGAGGGGATTCGACCATTGCGCCACGTACTAACCGTCGAAATCGCGGCACCTGTAACCTCGCTGACATCTTTCAGTGTCAAATCGTGGTAACCGAGTAACAGACGAAACCGCAACCCAAATCCACTATCCCCTCCTCTGTTCCGTTCAGAGCTCGACTGACGAAATTCTTCCATTTTAAGTAGAATTATTTTGACTTTAAAGACAAAAGTGTAAATTCTACATCACGGGTTGAAAACCCACCACTGCCTGGCGCGAGCGTTGCGCGGCTGTGAAATTTTGCAACAAAAAAGTGTTTTGAACGGGATCATCTATGGAAAATTCAGCGGAACAGCTCATTAAATATGTTCTCAAGAAATTAGAAACGGAGCCAGTTGAAAAACGCGTTGAGCTCTACGACGTCTTAGCAAGTTTCATGCCCGATGAGACGACGAGTGTACAATTACGGAAATGTTCCGAGGAACTCCGGCAAATTGATCTCAAACTTCAGAGCCTAAAATCGTTCTTTTTTATTAGGGATACACATGAGAACAGCGAACCAAGGAGCTGAATTTTTTGAATTCATGCTGCCGAATAAAACGTGGTTTTCGCCGAAGGAGATGGCGAGTATTGTTGGGAAAACAGATCAGTACATTCGAGATGCGTTCGATAATCAAAAAATTTTCGGACATGTCCTCAACGGCCGGGCTGCACGTGGTCATGAAAAACGCCGATCTTACCAAATCCATCGCGATGGTATTTTGCTCTATCTTTTGGAAACGGCCAATTACTCGCAGGAGGACTTCACAGCACGCATTACCGAGCTTCTAAGATCCAAACCTGCAGGAACGTTACGTCGTGTCAAATCGACCGTCGACAACCTCCTTATGAAACTGGAATAGGACTATCTTTTTGTAATCAATCCCGATTTACGGAACGAATAGATCTCGTTTGCCGCAATAATGAGGTGATCAATAAATCGAATACCGAGGGTGGTCACGAGTTTTTCAACTTTTTGTGTCACTAAGCAATCGGCATCCGAGGGCAGTGCGCTTCCGGAGGGATGGTTATGGGCCATGACGATGGCATGGGCGTTATGTGCGAGCGCGCCTTCGACGATCTTACGTAACGGGACCGCAGTACGATCGACCACACCATCAGAGATTTGCATAACGCCTTCTTTTAAGAGTCGTAGATGTGTATCGAGAAATGCGACTTCCAATATTTCGCGCTTTTTTCCACTGAGGCGTAAAATCCAAAATTTTTCCAGGGCCTCATAGTGATCTAAAATATTTTCAGTCCCAGTCGTCGATTTTTCCCAAAAGTAACGCTCAGCAAACTGTTTTATGAAGCGCATTGCGACTGGGGCCACCCGCCCCATGCCTGGAACTTTTTGAAGTTCTACTGTATCGGCATCGACTAGTGCACGGATCGAACCGAATTGCTTTAAAAGCGCTTTTGCCAAAGGCTTAACATCCTTACATGGGAGGCAGAAAGTCAGTAGTAATTCTACGATTTCATGCTCGGCGAACCCTGAAAAACCGGAGCGCAAAAATCGCTGTCGCAATCGCTCTCGATGCCCCGCGCACTCGCTCCGATCCCTCATACCCCGAGCTTCGCGCTATCTTAAAAATTTTGCAAGTCTTTTTACGATTTTTCCGAATAGCGCCAATCGACGAGCCGCATAAGGAGAAATTTTTCGTTATTCCAGGTATCGTATGCGATTTTGACCAAGATATCGATATCGCGATTTTTTTCTGGGAAGCGCGAAGCCATATCCCAGGCGATCCCCGATAACCAGACATGCGGTGAACTTTCAATCCAAAAACGAAAATGCTTTTTCTCAGCGCCAAAAAACTCGGTACAATTCAAAAACCGAACCCGTTTGATGCAAAAAATTGGCTCCTCATTTTGCTGCCCATAGGGCTGTAAGAAGGTCTCTAGTTCATAAGCCAAGGCGTCATCGATCTCGTTTTTCTGGAGCGTTCCGGCGACCTCGATCGTCTCACCACGGGTACCCTCGGTTTTTCGTTTTGCGATAGCTTCGTTAAACTTTTGTCGGAAAATTTCGACCTGCTCGGGTTCTAATGAAATTCCAACGGCCATCTTATGTCCGCCCCAAGCAGCGACATATTCACGGCATTCACTGAGGATTTCAACGAGATCCGGTCCCGGGCTTCGACCCGATCCCTTCGCCAAACCGCGTTCCAATGCCAAGACGATCACGGGTCGCTCGTATTCTCGCGATAGCTTTCCTGCAACAATACCGACGACTCCCGAATGCCAATGCGGGCTATAAAGAACAATACCTGGATCATCTCGGTAAGATTCGCTAACGATTTTTTCCGCCTCCAGTGTAATTTCATGCTCGATCTTTTGGCGCTCTCGGTTGAGTTTATCGACCTTTTTGGCAATCAACATCGCATCTGAAATACGGCTCGATAGCAACAGTTCTACGGGCAATGCCGCATCCGAGAGCCGCCCACTAACATTGATTCGCGGTGCCAACTTAAACGAAACATCCTGCTGGGTAATCGACGTCCCCGAAGGAATATTTGACACCGAACACAGCGCATCCAGTCCCGGGCGTCGCTCCTTGGCAAAAGACTGCAGACCGTACTTTACCAGCACACGGTTCTCGCCACGGACTGGCATCATATCGGCAATTGTCCCAAGTGCAATGATATCGAAATAATTGCGCAAGCGGATCGAAAACGCACGCTCATCGCCCTGAATACGCCGCTGTTTTAAGAACGCATGGACAAATTTAAATACGAGCCCAACCGTGCACATCGCACGCAATGTCGCAGAACTTTCAACGGTATGGGGGTTCAGAATGGTTGCATGTTCTGGGACACGTTCAACCGTTAACATATGGTGATCGATCACCAAAACATCAATCCGGCGGCGCTGTAAAAAATTAATTTCTTTGATGGAATTGGTCCCACAGTCGAGTGCGATCACGAGCTTAGGGCAGCTCTTTTTGAGCATCCTGTTGACAATTTCTTGCGACATCCCATAACCTTCGGAGAATCGCCGGGGAATAAAATACTGTGGATGGATACCAAAATGCGCCAATATACTAACCAATAAAGCGGTACTGGTGATCCCATCGACATCGTAATCGCCAATGATTGAAATCGGCGCTTTTTGGGCGACATAGCGATCCAAGAGCGCAACTGCCTCGCGCATATTGGGCAATAGGAATGGATCACCGAGGTCGGAAATCTTGGGAGCGATAAAGCGTTCGGCCTCAGGGACCGTCGCTACCCCACGCTGTACGAGAATCGACGCCAAAATCTTAGAGACGCCGAGCTTTTGCGATAAACGCTCAACGACAGCAGAGTCTGCATCTAAAAATTTCCACTCAACTTCGCGACGCTCGCTCAACCGACCTCCGTCCTGCAGTCTGAAGAAAACCACCTCAGTGCAAGTCCATTTCTACCTGATCTCGACCGTCCGGCGATCGCCCTTATGCCAGAGGTAGAAAATCGGCGACGCGATAAAGACCGATGAAAAGGTACCGACGACGATGCCAATAATAAAGATCAACGCGAGGTCGTTAATGACACCGGCGCCGAAACAGTAGAGCGACACCGCTGCCAAGAGCGTCGTCACACTCGTCAAAATCGTCCGAGAAAGTGTACAGTTAATCGCATAATTGACAATTTCGGCCAATGAAAGCGTTGGTTGATAATGCAATTCCTCCCGAATACGGTCAAAAACGACAATCGTATCGTTAATCGAGTACCCAATGATCATCAGGATTGCGGCAACCATGGGTGCAGAAAACTGCCGACCGAGCAAAATATAGATACCAAGGGTAATAAAGACATCATGGATCGTCGAAACGAGGGCCCCGATACCAAAGCCCAACTCGAAACGAAGGGCGATATACGCGAGAATCATCAAGAGCGAAATCGCCACAGCACCTAATGCATTCCATTTAATTTTACTGCTCATTGAGGAGCCAATTTTGACTTCCTTAATGACTTTTAATTGTGCCTCGGGATGTGCTGTTTGCAATTGCCGTAAAAGTGGTTGAGCGGCATTTTCTTTAGTTTGGATTCTCAGTACTTCACCCCCATCGGTCAGACTTTTTTGGTAAATAGTACTGATTTCGCCCAAGTGATTTTCCTTAGCGATACGCTCGATTTCGTTCGTATTGAGGCGCTCGGCATAATGGAGTGTCAATTCGTCACCTCCCGTGAAGTCAATGCCATAGATCCCATTACCCCGGACGAAAAAGGCTATAAGGCCGAGCAACAGCACGCTCGCCGAAACCCCAAAGGCTACATTTCGAATTTTTAGGAAATCAAATGTATGTGTCTTACCCTCACGTTTCTGGAGGAGGTTTTCGTAACCTAGGTTAATGAGGATTACCATTAGCGCACGACTGAGAACCAGGGCACAAAACATCGTCGCAAAGATCCCAATTGCAAGAATGACTCCAAACCCCCGAACAGGCCCCGTTCCCATCCAAATCAAAATCAATGCCGAGAGAAATGTCGTAATGTTGGCATCAAAGATCGTCGAAAACGCCTTATTATAGCCACCGATCAGCGCAGCGCCCATCTTTTTCCCCAGCGCAAGCTCTTCCCGCATGCGCTCAAAGATCAAAATATTGGAATCGACACCCATTCCGCCGGTAAGCACCAATGCCGCCACTCCAGGTAGGGTCATCGTCGCCCCGATGGTCACCATCATTCCGAGAACGATGAGCACGTTAGACAGTACGGAAAAAACCGCTACGACACCCGATGTCCGATAGTAAGCGACCATAAACAAAACGACGAGAGCGATCCCCAAAATCGTTGCATGGATAGAGCTCACCTTGGCGTCCTCGGCAAGTGATGGGCCAATTTCCTGGACCTCGGTTAGCTCGAGTTCAAACTCCAGCGGGTTATTGAGGACGTTCGCGAGCTCGATAGCATCACGCTGCGAGAAGTGACCGGAGATACTGGCACGGCCCTCCCGAATGGCGCAATTAATCCGCGGTGCCGAGTAGAGTTTTCCGTCAAGGACGATACCCAGCGACTTGCCCACGTTATTAGCCGTGACTTCACCAAAGCGCTTTGCTCCCTCGCCTTTCATCTCTAGGCTAATTTCAAACCCGCCGTATTGATTCATCGTCGCGAATGCCCGTTCGACTGATTTTCCGGTCATCTCCGGAATCTTTTTGACGTACATTGGGATCTTTTCGACCGTACCGTCTTCGGACCTCTCCTCTTCTAAGAAGAGCAGCTCATACCCTAAAGGCACCGAACGCAAATCGAGGTTTTGCGGACGCTGGTCGGCAACGAGACGGAACTCGAGCTTTGCAGGACGTTTGACGGCATCGATAATTTCTGGATTATCCTGTGCCGAAATCCCAGGCAATTGAATTTCGACTTCGTCTTCACCACGGGCACGGATCAGCGGCTCTACGACTCCCATACCATCCAAGCGCTGACGCATAATTTGCATCGCCTGTTCCAACCGTCCCTCCCGGTCATGAGCACTTAAATTCGGCGCCGAAGCGACTTTTAATGTAAATGAAATCCCGCCCTTGAGGTCAAGCCCTTGGCGTAGCCGCCCTTTGGATTCGCGCAAAAGCACATCCATCAGGATTTTATTTTTCTTATCGATGTTCTTGATATCTTGCAAGTGGATATCCGGGAAGAAGGTCTCTGAAAGGTCGAGTTCATCCTCCTTCGCAAGCTCCTTGATGGCGACAAAAAGAGACTTTGGGTGCTCTAGATCTTGACTCTCGAGAATACGAAGTCGGGCACGAGACAAAAGGCCCTGAAATTCATCGACATTCGCCGTCGCACGGTGTGCAATAAGTCATCAAACGGCCGATCATTCCAAGGGATTAAACTTAAAATCGCCCACAGCAGCATCGCGATCGATAACAATGCCCGCCCGGAAATTTGACGCAATAAACGCATTCCAGCGACATAGCAATTTCGCGCCTATCGACAAGCGAAAACGGTTTTACTTGAGGCGAATTTTTGGATTAAGCCAGGCCTGCAGGCAATCGCTAACGGTATTGCACACAATAACCGCCAGTGCGCAAAAATTAACGATCCCCAAAATCAACATCCCGTCACGATTCGTGATCGCCTGAATGAAGAGACGGCCGAGACCCGGGATCTGGAAAACCGTTTCCGTAATGATGGCGCCGCTAATAATTCCCGAAAATGCCGAACCGAGGTAAGCTACAACAGGCAATAAGCCATTGCGCAACGCATGGACCCAAAGGATCCGTGACTCGGGAATTCCCCGTGCTCGGGCTGCTAAGATGTACGGCTGGTGCATCGCTTCGCCAAGCCCATGGCGCGCTAATTGCGCGATATAAGCGGCATAAGAGAGGCCAACGGTAATCATTGGGAGGATCTTCTGTGGCCATGTCTCCCAACCGGCAACATCAAACCATCGGAGCTTAATACCCAAAAAGTAAATCAGCAGAGGACCAATGATGAACGCCGGAAGACAAAGGCCAAGCGTAGTTAAAAAGCGAATCCATTGATCCGGCCAACGTCCTTCGAAATGCACCCCTAGGATTCCTCCTAAGATACCGAAAAACAACGCAAAGAGCATGCCGTACGTTCCGAGCTCAAAGCTGACCTTAACCTTCGATTGCATGAGCTCTGCGACATTCCAATCGGTATACTTGTACGAAGGCCCGAAATCACCGTGTGCCAGCTGCTGCATGTATTTCCCATATTGCTCCCAGAGCGGACGATCCAGGCCATACTTTTTCTCGAGCCGCTGACGGATCACGGGTGCCATCTCGCGCTCACTATCGAAGGGTCCCCCTGGAATCGCATGAATGAGCGAAAATGTCAAAAACGTAACCGCAATAAAAATAGGGATCGAGAATAGAACGCGCCTAAGAATAAAGGTCCACATTCTACCGTACGACGTGATAGGCCTTTGCCATCAAACCTTCGATCCAATGCTTTTTAAGCTTCTCTGATTGTTGTCCGATTAAAATATTTTTAATATCATCGCTGACTTCCTCGATCGGTAAGGATCGTGCTGGTTCGCGTGACCGGAGACCAATCCATAGTGCGTGCTCGCCGACCTCGACGCGTCGAAAGGTATTGAGATCCATCGACTTGACACATTCCGCGATTTCAGGCTGAATATCAGACAGTGACACTGATTCCATCGTATTGAGCACCACTTCTGGATTTTCGCGTAGCTTCACACACGTCTCTTCGTAGAGCGCCTTCGGATCTGACACCTTCTCTTGAGCGACATTAGCAACGACGGCCTCTAATGAGAGGCGATTTTCATCGGTAACGACAACTTGATCAAAGGTTGCGCGCTCTCCATCGACCATTTCGCTAACATGGGCATCGTAGTAATCCTGGATTTCGCGAGGACTTACCATACTTGGAAGCATGACATTATGACTAAACATATAGCCCTCGATCGCATCTTTACGGATTTCCTCTTCATAATCGCGCTTTGTCATCCCTCGAGCATACAGTGCGGAAGCCAGTCGTGCACGGTCGTCACCGAACTTCGTCTTTAAAATTTCGTCGTACTTTTTTTGGACGTAATTACCCGGAAGCCGCCCCTTATTGCGCTCGAATTCTCGGACGATAACTTCGCGTTCCATATGTGAAGTCAAGGCCATCTTACGTGCTTCATCGCCTCGGAACTGCGGCTCAAGCATCGCCGCTTCCATTTCCACCTCTTGGAAGGTAACTACCGTTCCCTCGACCTCAGCCTCGATATTATTGAAATAAACAACATCGCTCTCCTCAGCGGATACCCAAGCGTCCACCATACAACCCGCAAAACACAATACCGTTTGCAAAAAAGCCCTCATTACTTCGAGGACACTAGCACTCTTGCGAAAAAGAAAAGCAAAAAACTTCTTCCGCATCGTCATGATAAAAAGAGTTGCTCTGTACCTCATTTCCAGTACGTCCCTAGCGATGGTTTCAAAGACGATTTTTCAGAAAATCATCGATCGCGAGCTCCCGGCGGAAATTCTTTTCGAAGATGAGCAATGCATCATCATTAAAGATATCAACCCTGTTGCTCCTGTACACGTATTGGTTATTCCTAAAAAACCGATTCTACGCGTCGAAGAAGCATCTACGGAAGACGCCAAGCTTTTAGGACATCTGTTATTATGTGCAAAAAACTTTGCAAAACGCGAAGGTCTTAAAAATGGCTTCCGAATTGTGATCAACAATGGCAAAGATGCGCTTGAATCGGTACCCCACCTCCATATTCACCTTATTGCCGGGAAGCCGATGCAATGGCCGCCATGCTGAGCATGAAAACTCCAAACAATACGCCTTTTGCTTACCACACGGAACTCGAAATTACGATCGACAATATCACGAATCTCGGGCTCGGTGTTGGGCGCCACGAAGGTTGGGTTATTATGGTCCCGAATGTCGCAATTGGAGAACGTGTGCGTTGTCGTATTTTTCGCAACCACTGTAACTACTCTGAGGCGGATCTTCTAGAGGTACTCGAGCCATCACCTGACCGAGTCGAACCACGATGTCCGCTTTTTGGTCTTTGTGGCGGTTGCCAGTATCAGCATCTCAAGGATGAAACACAGCGCCAACTCAAGCGCCAGCATGTTACGGAACTCCTCCAACGACTGGCAGGCATCGAATTCCCGGTAGAACCTACCTGCTGTACACCACACACTTATCATTATCGATCAAAGCTAACGCCGCATTACGACAAAGCGGTATCGAAAATTGGCTTTTTAAAAATTGGCAGCCGGTCGGCTTTAGTCGATATATCCCGATGTCCCATCGCGACAGAACACATTAACCAACGGCTCTCAATATTACGTTCCGAAACACGCGTGCAAACACACAAACGCGGCGGCACGCTCCTATTGCGGGATACACCCGAGGGTGTTGTGACAAACCCTCAGACCGTTGTCACCCAAGTGATCGGCGATAAATCATTTCGCGTTTATGCCGGGGAATTTTTCCAAAACAACCCTTATATTTTGCCGCAATTCGTAGACTACATCACGCACGAGGCGGCTGGAAAGGGAATTGACTCGCTGATCGATGCTTATTGCGGGGTTGGTGTTTTTGGAATTTGTGGCCATACGCTCTTTCAAAATGTACTTGGGGTCGAAATTAACGCTCGTGCCATCGCACTTGCTGAAGACAATGCCGCTCTCAACCATACCGATAATATCCGCTTTATTGCGAACTCCGCAGAACAGATTTTTCATAACACACTCTTTACTCCTCAAACGACCGCTGTCATTATTGATCCGCCCAGAAAGGGTTGTGATACGACTTTTCTCGAACAGCTTCTCGAATATGCTCCGCAACGGATTGTCTACGTTTCCTGCGCTCCGGATACCCAGGCACGCGATCTCAAAATACTCCTTGCGCATCACTATCAGGTCCAGCGCGTACAGCCATTTGATCTCTTTCCTCAGACACGTCACATCGAAAACGTCATCACGCTTGACCGAGTTGCTGACGGATTCTTTGAGTAACGTTTTCTCTGGAAAACCCAAAGGCCTCGAGTACTTCTTTCCCGGGAGCGCTAAAACCAAACGATTCGATCGATAGGATTGTGCCATCCTCGACATATCGGTACCACGGCATGGCAATACCCGCTTCAACAATGAGGCGGTTGCGATAAGAATTAGGAAGAACTTGCTCTTTATAAGATGATGGCTGTCGTTCGAAAATTTCCATACTCGGCATCGAGACAACACGAATTGAAGGAAAACTTTCCGCCGCCTCTAACGCCAATGACAACTCACTACCTGTTGCAATAATGATGAGTTGTAATGCTTCCGTTTCCGGCTTGATAATGTAGGCTCCGCGGACGACGCTTCGCGCACGTGCCTCAATGTCTGGTAAAATCGGCAGCTCCTGACGCGACAAAATCAGCGCTACGGGACCGTCCATCCTGTTCAATGCATACTCATAGGCACCGATGCACTCGCCGGCATCACCGGGACGAACAACATCGAGATTCGGGATTGCTCGCAAGGACGATAAAATTTCTACGGGTTGGTGTGTCGGACCATCTTGACCGACCGCCACGGAATCGTGCGTAAAAATATAAGTCACTGGAAGCTTGGCCATCGCCGCGACACGGATCGCTGGCCGTAAGTAATCCGTAAAGGCCAAAAAGCTCGAGCCACTCACACGAAAAACACCGTCATACGCAATCCCATTCATAATGGCACCCATGGCATGCTCGCGGACACCAAAAGCGATATTGCGGCCAGCATAATTTTCTTTCGAAAAAACTCCGCCTTTCGTGATTTGATTTTTGGCCGAACTCACAACGTCGGCACTCCCTGTAATGAGACATTCGTCTTGTTGCGCGCATTGATTTAAAATAACACCACCCGCTGTGCGCGTCGCCATCGAGTGCTGCGAATCGAATTCCGTCGCATCGATCGAATACTGGATTTTTTTCTTTTTTTGAAAACGCGCCTCCGTTAGGCGCGTTTGAGGATGACTTTGGACCCACTTCTGGTAATTTTCCTGCCATTGTTGCACTTGTTTTTGCAACTGCTGTTGTCGCCGTGCAAAAAACAATCGCGTCCGTTCATCCACACAAAATTCCTGTGGCGGCAACCCCAAAGCTTTCTTGAATTCATCGCGGCACTTTACTCCTGCTTCGCCATGGGCCTTAGACATTCCCTCGATCTCGGGAAGGCCTTTTCCGATAACTGTTTTCGCAATAATAAGACTGGGTTTTGTCGCGGCTTTAGCGCATTCATACACCTGCATGAACTGGTTTAAATCATGACCATCGACTGTTTGGACGAAAAATCCGTATGCTTCGAAGCGCTTTGCGGTGTCTTCGGATTGGGAACGATCGAGCGATCCATCGAGGGTTACCGCATTGGCATCATAGATCAAAATAAAGTTATCGAGCTGCGTATGGCCAGCAAACGCACAGGCTTCGTGCGAAACTCCCTCCTGTAGACACCCATCACCACACAGACATACGACGTGATAATCCAATATTTTCTCGCCCCCGGGAGCCCTTTCCTGTTGTATTTTTCCCGAAACCGCTAGACCAACAGCGTTACCAATACCTTGTCCCAGCGGTCCCGTAGTGCACTCCACGCCCGGTGTAACCCCAAATTCTGGATGTCCCGGTAGACCACCCTTCTGTCGGAAAGTTTCCAGCGAGGGAATCTTAAAACCCAACAAATAGAGCCAGCTGTAAAGCCAAGCACTCCCATGGCCCGCCGATAATACAAAGCGATCGCGGTTAACCCAACGCGGCTGCGAGGGATCCAGCTGCAACAAGTAACCAAACAATGCGGCACCAATTTCCGCACACCCAAGAGCCAGACCGAGATGGCCGGAACCCGCTTGGGCAACCATATCCATCGCCAATCCGCGTTCGCTATCAGCTACATATTGGAGTGATTCGATTAGCGTAGGTACTTCATCGGCATCCGATAACAACTTTCTTAAGTTCATCGAGCGCATTTGCAATCCCGCCAACGAGCTTTTTCTGGAAAGCCGGATCGGCAAGTTTTTTCGCCTCAATATCGTGATTAATGAAGCCAAGCTCGATTAAAATTGCCGGACCCATTGCATTTCGCAGAACCGCCAAATTACTCATCTTGAGTCCACGGTTACGAAACTGCGCAACACCGACTAATCGGGAGACAACAAGATACCCTAAAATCGTATTCCAACGGTTAAATGCATTTCCTGGACTCCCCTGGTTCCGAGTTAGGACATGGACCTCGGTTCCAAGCGATTGGTTCGGTGTCCCCGAAGAATTCAGATGCAAACTAATAAACACATCACCCGTTACTCGTGGCCGATCCTCAAGTTCCTTAAACTCATCCTTCTCACGGGTCATCTTCACAATGTACTGTCGCCGCGAAAGCTCTGTTCTTAGTTGCAAAGCAATTGCCAGCACCAGATTTTTCTCCTGGAGTTGCAAACGATTATTGGTCGCACCAGGATCTTTACCACCATGTCCGGGATCGATAACAATCGTTTTAGGAATCGCGATTTTTTTAGGAATAAGACTCGGCGCCAGCAGCGGCGTGAGGACATTTTGTACATCATTCTCACTGACTAAAACCTCCGATCCTTGATATTTGAGCGGATGTTGTAGGAAAATATGCGTCGATTGATACGTGAGGTGATCCTTCTCCGCCGTCATCTGTACCGTAGCACCTCCCTTTGTTACCGTAACGCTCTTAGTCTTGCCCTTCGTCTCTGCCACTTTGGCACCAAGACGCTTTGTCAGCTGTGTCGCCGATATGTAGTCAACACCACCGACTTTCCATACTACTTCCTTCGGCGCGATCATCGGCTTAACGACCTTAACCACCTGATAGGTACACGCGACCCCACCAAGCAGCAAAACAAGCAGCAAAACCCCGAAAAAGTTGACAAAAGGAAGTTTCATCGTCTGGCTATTCCGCAGGTGGAGGACTTTTCGCCTGCTGCTTTTGCTTTAAATTTTTCAATGGAGAGTAAGTTGCGGTAATATTGCGGCCGACGAGTTTTGCTTCGGCGTCAAGCGTCGCATATGGTGCCAAATCGGCCGTCAATTTATTAACAAGCTCAAATCCGAGCTGTGTCTGGCTCATCTCCCGTCCCCGGAAAAATACCGAAATTTTCACCTTGTTGCCTTCACTCAGAAACGCGACAATATGGCGAACTTTTGTTTCGTAATCATGTGTCTCGGTACAGAAGCGGAATTTAACTTCTTTGACCTTATTCGTCGATGGCTTTGCGACTTTTTTCTTCTTTGTGATCTCGTACTGGAACTTTCCAAAGTCAGCAATACGGCACACCGGTGGCGTCGCATTAGCGCTAATCTCGATAAGGTCGAGTCCAGCCTGGCGGGCTTGCATCCGCGCATCTTCGACAGGGAAGATCCCGAGCATTGTCCCATCGGCATCGATGAGACGGACCTCGGGTGCACGAATCGCCTCGTTGCATCGGACCGAAATTTTGGGTCCTCGTGGTGCACGTGCGCGGTTACTTTTAGAGCGGATATTGACCATTCGTAGACTAGAAGGCCTTGAGGATGAGGAAAGATTCATTGGGGGCAACCTTTTTTGACAACACCCCTTTTCGATTCACGTCTTGACAAAGGCGCACGGTTTGAGATGTTCGCGCTACTTCGGGGTTGTAGCTTAGCTGGTAGAGCGCGTCGTTCGCAACGACGAGGTCGTCGGTTCGAGTCCGATCAACTCCACCACCTTTTTGGAGTTTTTCGACAGACCTCGTTGGGCTTATTCGTCGAAGTTTAGTATTCCAACAATCTACCGCGATCGTTCCATTCGCCATAGAGAATATTTTGGCGTGTCTTTTCTAAAAAACGGGCAAGGCGGGTTTCAAAGAGTGATTTTTGCTTTTTGACACGCTGAATGATATCGATGCGAACACGTTGGTACAGCGGCGGAAAGTTTTGAAAATTGCGCCAAGTGATTGGATCTTGTTTTAAGGCATTTAAAACATCCTCGTCGATTACGAAGCAGTCGGACAGATCCGGTAAAGCGGCACGTCCCGCAGGCATCATCCGGCCGAGTTTTTCGAGTCGGCGACAGCGTTCCTTATTGAGCTCGGACCATGGGCTGCGCGGTCTTCGCGGCGACATCCGTTGTAACGCCCCAAACTCGGGAAATTTTTTAACCACACTATCGATCCAACCAAAGCAAAGCGCCTCTTCGAGTGCATCGAGGTATCCAAGATTTGCCTCATCCTTAGGGAAACCCCGCTTGACGGAAACCCAACACTCCGAAGCGCTGTTATGATGCTCCGCCAACCAATTCCGAAATTCCTGTCGATTACGAGGAAAGAGTACATTTTGTGGCGTTTGGTTACGATCGCTTGGCATAGGGATTACTGCACAAAATTCTGGATCGAGGACGCGTGATGATGAGTGTGCATAGACAGAGAAGTGCACTTAGAGACATGTAAAAGCCGGGACCTAAAGGACAGTTGAGATACTCTACCAAATAGGCATCGACCATAAGGGTTGTGCCCCCAAAAATCGCAATTGTTACGGACCAAGCAAAACTAGTACCGCTGTACTTTGTTCCGGTTTTAAAACAAGAAGTTAAAAACGTATACACAGTCGCGGAAGTAACCGAATCGATGAGCCCGTAAATCATTTGTCCCAATAAAACGAGACCAAAACATCCTGTACCCGCTAAGTAGATCATGACAGGACTCAAAAGAACCGCTGCCATTAGCCCGGAGATCAGCAATTTATAGCCACCGAATCGATCCGCCATGTGCGCAAATACCGGTATTAAACACATACTCAGGGAGATACCAAGGGTAATTGCGAGCGATGCCTGTTGGGACGACAAATAACCTGTATTAAGGACAATTGTTTTGTAATAAATGTTCCCCGTGTAGACAAAAACGGATACAAAAATAGCCACGACCATCGTAATCCAAAGCCCTATCTTGTCGTACTTCCATGCTGCTAAGATGGGATACTTAAACAAATCATTCTTTCTCTTAGCCTCCTGAAATTCTGCTGTTTCGGGTAAGTCTTTCCGCAGGTAAAGTGCAATCACTGCTAAGAATGAGCTCAATAAAAAGGGAATTCGCCATAGATCATCGTGGTGAGTAGTCGATACCATTACGGCCATGACACTACCAAATGTCATACCAGCCGTCGACGCAAACGGGGTCCACGCACCCGCTAAAAAGGGATGTTGTTGATTGTTCTCGACTAACAATACGGTCGCCCCATTAAACTCTCCACCAACGGCAAATCCCTGTATCATACGGAAAATAATGAGTAGAATCGGAGAAAGCCCTCCGATGGATTGATAGCTCGGCAATATACCAATCGAAAATGTCGCCAGCGACATGAGCAATAAAGAGGCGATGATGGGAACTTTTCGCCCATAACGATCTCCGATATGCCCTAAAATGAGCGCACCGAGCGGGCGCACCAGGTAACTAGATGCGAAAACGCCATAAATCTTGAACCGTGCTAGCTTCGGATCATCGGTTGGGAAAAAGATTTTCGATAGATCGTCGGCCATGTAGGCAAAAAACGTAAACTCCGCCCACTCGAGCAGTGTCCCAATCGTGATAGCCAACGTATTTTTCTTCATTTTTCTACCACTGTGGTCGCTCGGTTTTAATGTTTAGCTTCTGAAAAAGAATAGCATCTTTACCCTTTTCGATATTATCCACCGTCAGCAGTTTTTCACCGGAGAAGAGCGCATTGGCTCCCGCATACATACAGAGCGCCTGGGTCGCATCGGAAAAAGTATTGCGCCCCGCGGCAATTTTGACGTACGATGGGGGCATCAATATCCGGGCTAAAGCAATCAGTCGGACAAAATCAAAATCATCGATTGGCTTTGAGTCGTCGACACGGGTTCCGGGAATTTTCACCAGTTTATTAATCGGTACACAACGTGGTGGTGTTTTTAAATTCGCTAATAGAACAAGCATTTTCACGCGATCCTCATTCGTTTCCCCCATCCCGACAATGCCCCCCGAACATACATTAATTCCTGCGGCTTGAACAATTTCAATCGTCTTGATACGGTCATCAATGGTACGGGTTGAAACAATATGGTGATAAAATTCCGGCGAGGTATCAACGTTGTGATTATAGTAATCCAAACCCGCTTCTTTGAGCCGACGGGCTTGTTCTTCGGTCAAAAACCCAATTGTTACACACGTCTCAAGGCCTAGCGATTTAACCGCTCGGACCATATCACAGATCGCAGCAAATTCTTTTTCTTGGTTTAGACTTCTCCCCGAAGTACTCATACAGAAGCGACTCGCCCCACGCTGTTTCGCTAATTTGGCCGCATCGACAACGGTCTTTAGGTCCAACATGGGCTGCTTCGGTGCTTTTGCCCCATTTCTTGCGGACTGTGCACAATAAGCACAGTCTTCAGAACAACCACCGGTTCGGACACTGAGAATATCGCTAATTTGCACGGTTTGTTCATCAAAATTTTGGATATGAACGGCGTGCGCCTCGCGTAATAATGTGAAAAACGGTTTTTGGAAAATCGTAAATGCTTCTTCGAATGTCATCTTTCCGTCCTCCGATTGCAACCCTGAGGCGTAGCACCTAGCATTCAAAAAGCAACCTATAATTTGCATTGAATCGTCTAGAACGTTCATTACAGGCAGAGACTCGTATGAACGTTTTTGTAACCGGTACGGATACGGATGCGGGGAAGACAACGGTATCGGCATGGATTTGTTCTAAAGTTCAGACCACATATTGGAAAATTGTTCAAACGGGTAGTTGTTCAGACAGCGATGTTATTCGGAAATTCGCCCCGAACACCGAAATTCTTCCGGAAGCTTGTAGACTCCGCGCACCGCTTTCGGCGTACGATGCTGCAAAGGAGGAGCATGTAGCGATTGATGTCTGCAAATTTCGGACAAACCGCGATAAAATCGTCATCGAAGGATCCGGAGGACTCCTCGTTCCGATTGCAGATCAATTTCTTATGATTGATGCCATCCAAAGTACACACTCTCAAGTGGTGCTCGTATCGCGCGCTAAAATGGGGATGATTAATCACCTGCTTCTAACGATTTCGGCATTACGGTCTCGTTTTATTCCAATTTTAGGGCTCGTGATTTGCGGGAATCTCGACAAAAACATTCAGGCGACGATCGAACATTTTTCCCATGAGAAAATCTTAACGATTTTACCCGAAACCGATAACTTAGAGCAAGTTTTTGAGGAAACACCCCTACCTCACTCCATTTTAGAAGCTTTATCATGATCTGGCGACCCTTCACACAGGAAAAAACAACCCCATCGGCCATCAAGGTAACTAAGGGGGATGGACTTTATCTCTATACAGAAGATGGCAAGCGGTATGCAGATATGATTTCTAGCTGGTGGGTAAACGTTCACGGTCATGCTCAACCCGACATTGCCGCTGCGATTGCGAAACAAGCGCAACAGCTCGAGCACGTCATCTTTACAACCTTTACCCATCAACCGGCCCAAACGATTACGGAAAAATTACAGACCGTTTTACCCCAAAACCTAGATGCCTTTTTCTTTTCCGACAACGGATCAACGGCGGTAGAAGTTGCCTTGAAGATGGCGTATCAGTTTTTCAAAAACGGAGGAAATCCAGATCGAAAAATCTACCTACAGCTAGAAGGCGCTTACCACGGCGATACCTACGGTTCTATGAGTGCATCCGGAAAAAACTCGATGTACCACTTCAACTTCTTAGATTTCTTTTTTGACACAATTATGATCAAGACACCGCCCTTCTACGAAGGTGTTACGGATATCGAAGCACAAGAAAACGAAAGCCTGCAGGAACTCGAAAACCACCTCGACCGATACGGCTCACAAATTTGTGCACTCGTTGTTGAGCCCATCTTACAAGGTGCACGCGGTATGGTGATACACCGTCCAGAATTTCTTGAAAAAATCATTCAAGCCGTCCGCAAATACGATATTTTGGTGATCTTCGATGAAGTTTTTACCGGCTTCTACCGAACTGGCCGTTTCTTTGCGATGGATTATTTGAATGAAAAACCCGATTTTCTCTGTCTCTCGAAAGGGCTCACGGGTGGATTTTTACCGCTTGCGCTCACGGTTACAAACCAAACAGTTTACGGGCGTTTTTTATCTAACGATCCCCAAAAAACCTTTATTCACGGGCACTCCTACACCGCGAATCCCGTTGCCAGTGCGGCTGCCTGCAAATCGTTTGATCTTCGTATGAGACCCGAAACGCTTGCCCGTATTG
>CAMWJR010000010.1 GCA_947174645.1 uncultured Verrucomicrobiota bacterium
GCATTACGTTGGCGATTAAAAATCCCAACGACATCTATTTTGGAGATCGGAAGTTATGCGGTATTTTAACTGAATCTAAAGTTCAGGGCGAACAGTTACTCTTGGCGGTAACAGGTATTGGGCTCAACGTTTCAGGTGATTTGTCGCAGTTCCCTCAAGAGTTGCAAAACACCGCAACGACCCTCCAACTTTGTGCTCCAGACCAAAACTTATCTATCGATCTTGCTCGTGATTGGGTTATGGAGGCAATGGCGCAGTTGATTCTCAAGTATAAGTACTATAAGTCTTGCGGGTGTGTTTGATTCTGTAAAATCGAAATCCAATGGCCGACGATGATAAGCCAAATTCGTTTGAGGAGTTAACGAAGCAGTTTAGTGAGGTGCTGGGAAAAGTTGGGGCAAACCTCCAATTTTCCGCATTTCCATTTGAAAAAGCAAAAGCAGAAGCTCCAAAGGAGGAAGCGGTTGAAGATGACCGCGAAGCGCTTCAAAAGATTCAGAAATTCAACTACAAGCCTCGGGAGGTCAAGGAATATCTCGACCGATTTGTGATTTCACAAGACGAGGCGAAAAAGGTATTATCGGTGGCGATCTGCGACCATTACAATCACGTGCGCAATGTCATTACATCGAAAAATCGCAGCCGCTACGAGTACATGAAGCAAAATGTTTTGATTCTCGGTCCAACGGGAGTGGGGAAAACGTACCTTGTACGGACGATCGCGCGCCTTATTGGAGTTCCATTCGTGAAGGCCGATGCGACAAAGTTTACGGAGACGGGTTACGTCGGGGGCGATGTCGAGGATCTCGTCCGTAACCTCATCAAGATCGCGAACGGCAACGTTGAACTTGCGCAGTATGGCATCATTTTTATCGATGAAATCGACAAAATCACGAACGCGATTGCAGATAATGGCCGTGATGTGTCGGGTCGCGGTGTACAGGTGAATCTGTTAAAGTTGATGGAGGAGACCGAGGTCAATGTCATGAGTCAGGCGGACATGCTAAGCCAGATGCGCACATTGATGTCTTTGGGAAATATCAAAAAACAACCCGATAAAATCAGTACTAAAAACATTTTGTTTATCGTGAGCGGTGCGTTTGATAAGCTGAGTTCGATTATTAAAAAACGCATTGGGACGGAGCAAATCGGGTTCGGGTCGTCGCATGTTGAATCCCAAGATTTTGAGTTTTTAACGCAGGTCCAAACGGAAGATTTTATCCAGTATGGCTTTGAACCTGAATTTATTGGACGCCTCCCGGTGCGCGTTGCGTGTCAATTGCTCCGAGAAGCGGAATTAGAAAAAATCCTTTCGTCGTCTGAGGGCTCGATTTTACGACAGTACAAAGAGGATTTTGCGGGCTATGGGATCGATCTCCAGTTCCATCCGGAAGCGCTCCGTGTTATTGCGCAGGAAGCAGCAAAGGAAAAAACCGGTGCCCGTGGCCTCTTAACGGTTTTAGAACGTATTTTTCGAAACCTGAAATTCGAATTACCGTCAACGGATATCCGTCAGCTGACAATTGACGCCGAATCGGCCAAAAATCCCGAAATTTTACTAGAACAGCTTTTGAGAGGATGCGCACCTAGCGACTACAGTTCTCGAGATCTCGAGCGTTTCGCCAAGACATTTGAAAGCGACTACGGTATTGTTTTGACGTTTACACCGGAAGCGGAAGGTCGGCTGATAGAACTCGCGCGACGGCAATCAAAGAGCGTCGTAACATTGTGCCATCAGTTATTTGAAGACTATGGTTACGGATTACCTCTGTTATTGGAGAAAGACGCACCGAAACGCTTTGAAATCCCGCTTGCCGCAGTCGAAAATCCAGGCGATTTTTTATCAAAAGCAATCGCCCAGTCTTACCAGAACCGCTCTGATAACGGCGATGGACCACAAGCTGGGCCAGTACCTAACTAGCAAAATATGGCGGAGAGAGAGGGGTTCGAACCCTCGATACCATCGCTGGTATGCCGGTTTTCAAGACCGGTGCAATCAACCACTCTGCCATCTCTCCCAAATTGCGCTATTCTACAAACGTGCTTTCCGTCCTAAGCTCGGGATGTTGCTGTAAGAATCGTTCAGCTTCAACAAGATCATTCGGAACATCGATGCTCAACGTCGGCCCATGGGCTTCGATACAGTGGATGGGAACGCCGTTTTCCAAGAAACGCAACTGTTCGAGCTGTTCGACCTGATCCAAAAATCCCGTTTTTAATGAATGATAGCGTTCCAAGAGCGAACGGCGATAGGCATAAATCCCGATGTGTCCCCAAAAATCACAGCACTGTGTCCAGTCCTTGTCTGTAGTCCATCCCCTTGATGGATTTTCACGAACATAGGGAATGCAGCTCCGGGAAAAGTAAAGCGCCCGCCCCTGGCAATCACGGACCACCTTGACACGGTTCGGATTGTGCAGCAATTCCGAGTTTTTGATGGGGTACACAGCTGTGAGTAATTCAATATCGCCAGCATCAGAACGCAAACGCTTTGAGAGATTTTTGAGGAGTTGAATTTCAACGAAAGGTTCGTCCCCTTGGACGTTAATAATAAAATCCCCAGAGAGCTCTTTGATTGCTGAAACAGCGCGGTCCGTTCCTGAGTTACAATCTGGTGATGTCAGCTTCGCTTCAAATCCCCACTGATGAACAAGTTCCAAGACGGACGAATCATCAACAAGCGCGAACACCTCGTCGAACACTCCAGAACGTGTAACACGCTGCAATATCCACCGCAAAACCGGGATACCGCCGAGTTCTTTTAGGATTTTTTGAGGGAATCGCGACGACGCTAAGCGCGCCGGAATCACTGCGGTTAACTGCATCTTAAACTCCCCAAACGCGTTTTTTATGCCGATTGGCTTTCGAGCGCTTGCTGCGTTTGTGTTTATTCATCTTGAGTCGACGTTTTTTCTTGAGGTTTCCCATAGCGAAAACGCTTCAAGGGGTAGGGGAATTCGCCTTCAAGTAAAGCTAAATCGTACAAAAAGGCCCTCCGTTAGAGGGCCTCGAAATGTGTATCCTAAAACAACAAATTTATTTTTGGGCCTGTGCGGCAGTTGCGGCCTCAACACGAGGGCTAAGTGCCTTGACGGAAAGAATCCACAACAAGCAGATGAACAAGAAAATCGCAAAAGTGTAGGGCGCGAGTGTTAGGAGATCACCCTTTTTCGGCAGCGAAAGTGCCGGGAACCATCCGGAAATTGTCGGAAGAAGCATCAATAACCCCGACTGAATAATGGCACCGCCGCCCTTACCGAGACGTCCGCCAACAACATCTACGACAGCCTTCCCTTTAACCTTCATCTCCTCATCAAGAGGAATATAGGCCATCTCTTTTGTCAGATCAAACAACGCGTACTTGACGGCTTTTGAGAACATAACGACGAGCGCACCAAGCATAACCGCACAATAAACTGGCGTCAAATTATCGGGCAATACCTGGGCAATTGAATCACGGAAGATGACAAACCCAAAAAACAGTCCGCCGAGGATCAGTAACACAATCGGGGTCGCAACGGCAGCGGTGAACCACCGACAAAGGCGCAAAATGTTACCGCCGATGATGAGCATAATGAGTGAAACGATACCGCCATAGAACGTGAACTGATTCATGAAGGTATTGTAATCGTTCGGATTCGGGTATTGCATGCCAATTTGCTTCTTCCAAAGTCCCTCGACCAGATTAACACTGATTCCGTAGCAAATGACGAGTGCGGCAATGAGGCCCAAGTACGGCGAGGTAAAGATGATTTTGAAACTCTGGATGAGCGGCATTTTTTTCTTCTTTTTGTTATTACCCGGAAGCTCAGGTTTGTCGTAAAAGCGTTTGTCGGTCAAAACGTAGCGGTAAATCCAGTGATAAACGAGCATCGTCAAGATCCCCAAAACAACGACGGTCCCCATCATATACTTGAGGGAAAGACCCCAGGCTTCGGCCTCATGTCCGGCCGGGAAGTTCTGACGAATATCGGAGCACCATTCACCAACTTTGCCTTCCAAAAGAACGGAAAACTGCGCCATCATCGCGAAGAACGCGTACATCCGCTTGGCTTCGGAGGTCTTGGTGATCTGGTTAGCAAACTGCCAGAACGAGAGCGAGAGCAACGCCGCTCCCCAGATTTCCGCCAAAATGTAGAAGAGTGAGTACGACCAGTTGCCAATAATCATGATCGGGAACTTAAGTGATTCCTGAATAGATTCCGGACAAGCCGCTAACCAAGACGCGATTGTTTCTTCCGAAGGATGAAGGACGTCGATGTTCGGATAAATGAGAAACGCAAAACATCCGAAAAAGAGCAAAAATGGTGTCAATGTCGCATAGAATAGCTGCTCATTTGTAAAAATATTACTCGCCTTCGCATAGAGAACCATGAAGATGATTGCCGAGGGCGCGACACAGAAGCTCTTCAAAAACGGAATCACTTCCGCTGCGGAGCCGGTGACGACGAGCGAATCTTTTACATTTCGCAAGCAGGTATAGTTGAAAAGAATGCAGAAAAAAATCAACCCCATCGGGATCGCTTTTTTCAGCTCATACATGTAGAGCGGAAAGAAAATTTTGCGTAACTTCCCGAACTCTTGGCCATTACCTTGAACGTTGTCCGACATAAATAGTGCCCCCGATTATACCCATTCGCGCTTGGGTGCAAGATATTTTATCAATAAACATCACATGTTTTTGTCATTTCTGGTGAGTTGATTTGTAAAACTTATTTGACGTTTAAATTTATTTTTTACAATTAACCCCCAAAGGGAATATGATAAGAGCGCGCAAGATTACAGCGTTGGTAATGGGATTTCAATTGCTGGCAAGTTTGTTGAATGCTCAGGCAACAAACATTGGTACAGCAGGTTGGGTACGTTTTCAGATGCTCCTTGAGGTGATTAACAAAAATATTCCCTGTGCAGTCTGTATTGACGAACAAGATCACCAACGTGCGTTTGCCTTAATTGGAAAAAACCTGTTTAATCCTGATGCAGAGGTGCCGTGCTACGAACTTCCAGAGGATCAGTTTGCGCGCATAAAGAAAATGTTTTCCAAAAAAGCTACACTTGAAGCCAAGGATGTGGCGCTTGAGAGCGATTTATTGCCGTCGATTTTGGAATTAAAAAGCCGTTTACGCGAGGGTAAAGATCAGGATGTTTGGATGTTAATCTATAAAAGCACGTTGTTTGAAAAAAGTGCTGAAGAGTCTGTGGCTTTTGCTCCTTTGGCAGGAAGTGTAGATAATATGTCGAGTACGAAAAAAATTGAGATCGGTTCGGTAAACGGTAATGCTTCGAATCATGTCGGAACCTTATGTCGGCAATGGATAACACGCGGAATCAACGATATCTGGGTATGGGTAAAACCACGTGTGAGCCGTCTCTGGTCCAGTGCGAAATTACACTTTAATAACATTGGTTCTGAGGCTTGGAATAAAACAAAATCGTACATCGATGCCCCATATATGAATAAGTTTCAACGCGGGAATGAGACAGCAACGAAATCTGTGAGCACTCAATAGTGTCGACCACTGGCGAGGTGTTGCGTTAATCGTCGCGCAACAGTGATGTACGAAAGGTAGGCAAAGTGCAGCTCTATTTTAGCGGGCTTCAATCAAGGTAGTTGAAACGTAGAATGCCAAGTTTTACTTCTCTTACTCAAATTTAAGGAGTTCGGAGACGTGCTCCAAGAAGTACGCGGTATCGTGTTGCTTTACCTTTAGAGAATCAATGATTTCATTAAAGAGCGTGCTTTTGCGCTCCTGTAGCCGTTGAATGCTCGATTCGATTGAATTTTGTGTAATGAGCCGGTAAACCGTTACGTTCTTTTCCTGGCCGATACGATGCACGCGATCCATTGCTTGGCGTTCCGCAGCAGGATTCCACCAAGGATCCATAAGAAATACCGTCTCTGCGGCAGTTAGGGTAATTCCAACACCTCCAGCCTTGAGTGAAACCAACATAGCGGCGTTTTGAGGCGTGTTTTGGAAGCGATCGACGACGACGTTACGCTGTTTCGTAGAACCAATAATTTCAAAAACATCGAGGGTTGAGAATTCTTCTTTCAGAAGCTGTCGAATGCGCTGTAAGAACGTGACAAACTGGCTGAAAATGACGACTTTTCGTCCGGGAATATCGAATTCGCGCCTGAGCATTTCCCTTAGAAGGGTTAGTTTGCCGCTTGCGTCCAGAGAATGGGCGATACCAGGGATAATTCCGGGATCACAGGCGATTTGACGAAGACGGGTTAAGGCAGAAAGGATCCCGAATCGGTGATTTTTGAGATCAAATTGATTTTTATTGTTTCGGTAGCGCTGAATCGTGTGGTTGACAACGTCCTTGTAGAGCGTTAGCTGTTCCGGCGTCATCTCACAGAGAACATTGACTTCGAGCTTTTGAGGAAGTTCCTTTGCAACAGTCTCTTTGGTGCGCCGTAACATGAAAGGAGCGATTTGCGCCTTAATTTTATCGGCAATGTCTTCAGATTTACATAGCTCAAGAAACTGTGCCTTTTCGCCTAGAAGTCCGGGCATGAGGAAGCGGAAAATACTCCAAAGATCAAGGAGGTTATTTTCGATTGGGGTTCCACTCAATGCGAGGCGCCACTGAGCCTTAAGCGCATTGCATGCATGAAAGACTTTAGTCGTCGAGTTTTTGATAAACTGTGCTTCGTCGAGCACCGCTAATTGAAACTCTTTTCTAGTGATAGCAGTTTTATGCCGTCGGAGTTGCGTATAGCTCACAATCCACAAGTTAACGCCGGGTTCTTCAAAATCAGTATCGGCAGAAAATATGCGGACCGTGAGTCGCGGGAAGAACTTTGCGGCTTCATTTTGCCAAACGTGAACCACGCTTGCGGGGCAGACGACGATCGCCTGTGTACCCGGATTCATCTTGGAGATAAACGTCAGCACTTGGAGCGTTTTCCCGAGGCCCATATCATCGGCAACGAGTCCGTGAAAACCATGGGAAAGAATATGGTTGATCCACAACACACCTTCGCGTTGGTACGAGCGTAAAACTTTGGGGAGAATGAAGGGTTTTGTCGGGGCTGAAGCAAAAGAATCCTTCCATGCGCGGATCGCCTCGCTATCTTTGTACACGGTTCCGATTTGCGAAAAAATCGAATAAATCATATAGCGCGGGATTTCGTGGAATTTCCCTAAGACCGATTGCTGAGCACGGACGACAGCGACTTCTTGTTTCGGTAACCGTACGGCGCCAACTCCTTCAACGAACATCGGCTGCCCGTCACCCTTGATGAGCTTTTTCGTAACCCCGGGAGCGATTGTAAGCGTGTCATTTGAAAGTTGTAGTGTTAGGTCAACCGCATCCTCGCCCTGTACCTGGGTTAAAAATTGCGCATGAACATTTTGAACGCCCATGAGAAGTTTTTGAACGGTTGGGTCAACCTGAAGTTCAAAATAACTGCTCCATTTTGGGAGTGTATGCCGACAAAAATCGACCGCAGCAGACACGTTTGTCATGCGGTACTCCTTACTCTGCTGGAAAAGTACGAAATTCGCTTTACGGGCAAGGTGGATGAGTTTTACAACCTCGTCGCGTTCCGCTTTACTGGAAACCGTATTTTTTGTCGAAAGGTGATCAGGAAAAACAAGTTTGTTGTTGGAGGTCCAGTAGGCCTTGAAGCACAGATTTTGTCCAGAAATAAAAAACGAAAGACGCAGCAATTTAGCGGCAGATTCTTCTAAAACCTCAGCGGATTTGAGTGTTTGGGTCTTTTCGTTTCCATTGGTTTCTGAAGTAAAGAGCGAGTCCTGTTTATCTAAAATGAGCTCGTCCATTGCCAGCAGAGCGCCAACGGCGGGGCGTGGATCCTCATGGAGCGAAGAACGCGCCGATAGTACCTCACCGTCGACGTCAATGAGCGCGAAAAACTGCGAACGATTGTCGTTCTGATAGCGAACAACGATATCGTCAGGACGGATTTCGATCTCTTTGATGTTGCAGTGCTCATAGAAGCTGAGGCCATTGCGAAGCTCATCGCGTGTAAACGCCGATGGCCAGTCGTGCGTCGCGAAAATCTCCATCCATTTCTCGAACGATTCGCGCTTAAAAATGACTGCAGGAGCCCGATTAAGCATACAAACGGACAGGTTACAAAAAAATGTCAAATGCGTCAAGTTGTTTTTTTAAGCTGTACATTTTTCAAAAAAATTGGTAGTCGGGGGCATTGAAGGTTAAGCGGGAGTGTATTGAGCGCGTTCGAGAGGCGGCGGATCTGCATGATGTTGTTTCGGGGTATGTACAGTTGAAACGTTCCGGGGGGCATTGGCGGGGGTTGAGCCCATTTACAGTCGAAAAGACGCCTTCGTTCTACGTACTTCCTGAAAAAAAGTTTTTTAAGTGTTTCAGCACAGGTTACGCGGGCGATGTTTTCCGTTTTTTGGAATTGAAGGAAAATTTCTCGTTTATTGAGGCCGTTGAGTGGCTCGCGCAGCGCTATGGGATTGCGCTAGAATACGAAGAAGGATCGAAAGAGACCACTTTATCGAAAAATACGCTTTTGGCGATCCATGAGGACGCATTGGCGCATTACCAAAAAAACTTCGCGGTCGAGAAAACGGTACAGTGTTACTGGATAGAAACGCGGCATTTTACCCTTGAGGCAGCGTCGCGGTATGGCATCGGTTGGGCGCCGGAGCGTGATCACTCGTTATTGCCGCTTTTGAAGCAAAAAAAATATCCTTTAGAGGCAATCCAGCAGTGTGGACTGTTTTGCGTCAATGAGCGCAATCAATACGATTTAAAGCCGCGATTTTCGGGGCGTCTCATGATTCCGATTTACGATGTTCAGGGGCGCGTTATTGGATTTTCAGGGCGAATTCTACCATCGGTAAGTGCAGGGAAAGAGGTGTCAAAGTACGTTAATTCTCCGGAAACGCCGATTTTCCATAAAGGAAATATTTTGTACGGGCTTCATCATGCGCGCCGATTTGTAAAGGAACGCTTTATACTCGTTGAGGGACAATTGGACACACTCCGTTGTTGGGAGTGCGGCCTAGACGCCACGGTAGCGCCCCAAGGGACGGGTATTACCGAAACGCAGATGAATCTCTTGCGGCGTTATGCAGAAAAGTTGCTCTGTTTAACCGATGGTGATGCGGCGGGGCAAAAATGCGCGCTTCGGGTGATCGAACTTGCCTTTAAAACGGATATCGAGGTGCAAATTGTGACCCTGGCGTCGGGTGACGACCCTGATTCTTTCTTGTTCCGCGAAGGTAAGGATGGTTTTGATATGCTTCCTCAGGAGGCGATGATTCCGTACCTCATTAAAACACTCTTACCGCAAAACGTAGAAGCGACAGCTGTTGAAAAGTCGGTTTTTTTAAAAAAAGCCTACGAGATGATTGCATATTGTCCTTCAGAAGTGGCAAAAGGCACTTATTTGCAAGAGCTTTCAACGCAGTTGATGCTCGATTTGAATGCCGTACGTAGTGATTTCCGTAATTTTTGTGGCGATCGGATATTTACTTCAGGTGCTCCTTCTGGCGCAATAAAGGTAACCCACGTAGTCAACTCAAACTCGATGCCTTCAAAGCTGAGAAGTGTAGAATATGATCTGCTGGCGCTGATACTTCATGACCCGGTGATAGGACAAAAAGTTGGCGCCGTTTTAGATGATGCGTGGATTTCGGAATCATTTTACGGGTATCTGCTGCTAAAGGTTTTGATGGAAATTCGTAAGGGATGTTGGGAGGGGCCATCATGCGATAACGCTGTTTTTGATGAAAAGGAGCTCAATGAGCTTTTTTCAATTTTGGCGACGGAAGATACGGTCGATGATGTGACAAGTGCGGTGAATACCTGCCTACAGGCGCTGTGCGAGGCCTTTGTGAAGAATAAGCTGAACGAAATCAATCAAAAAGAGACTCAGCGACGACGATTTACAAAGAATTCGCTTGACGATCTGGATTTTTTCAAGACTCTCCAAAGTGAGAAGTTGCGTCTACGTCATATGCGGTCTTCATGTCCGAAGATTTCATAGACGACGGAAGCGGCGAAATCGCTCTATGGATACCATTAAAAAGCCGAAAAAGGCCGGCAATAACGAGGTTAATGTGCGGATGCAGGAGCTCATCCGTTTTGCCCGTAATAAGGGTTATCTGACACTGCACGATATCAGCGATCATCTCCCGGATAGCATTGAAAATCCCGAGGATATCGAAAATGTGATGAACATTCTCGATAATCTCGAAATTGAGGTCGTCGATAACGAGGAGATGGAGGCCGAAAAGAAGCGCTCTGTAGCGGAAGCCGCTGCGCGTAATCCCTCGGAAAATCTCGGCGAAGATCCGGTTCGAATGTATCTTCGGCAGATGGGGCAAGTCCCATTACTGACACGAGAGCAAGAGATTTCGATTTCCAAGCGCATCGAGAAAGCTGAACTACAAGCCCAGGATGAGCTCTTTTCAATTCACTTGACGGCGCCATTTCAGATTGAGCTGGCGGAGAGTCTTTTAAATCGAGAGGAGCGCTTTGATCGGATTGTTTTAGATAAGAAAATCGAGAGCAGAGAGGTCTATTACCGCATCTTGGAGCGTTCGATTCAGGAAAGTAAACTGCTGTTAGAAAAAATCCAAGAGGTTTGGGATTGTCTCCAAAAAACGACGGATGAAAAGGACCACAAGCGGATGGCGATTCGCTTAAAGCAGTTTCAGTCTCAATTGAAAACTGTCATGAAGCGCTTTTGCTTCAAGATGAAAATTTTTGAAGATTACCTCCAGAGACTGCGTCCGGACTTAAAACAGATTGAACAGCTATTACATGAGGTCAAACGAGCAAAATCGGTCGCTGAGCGCCGGGGTGTTAACGTCACCGACCAATTAACCCGTGTTCGACGTGCGTTGATGAAACTCGAGGAAAAATACGGTGTCGATCCCGAGCGGTTATTGGAGATCGTTCAGCGCTTCCGCGAATATATGAAGGAGGCGCATAAGGCTAAGCAGGAAATGGTCGAAGCTAACCTTCGCCTAGTTATCAGTATTGCTAAAAAGTACACGAACCGCGGGCTGACGTTTTTGGATCTCATTCAGGAAGGGAACATGGGGCTCATGAAGGCGGTCGAGAAATTTGAACACCGCCGAGGATATAAGTTTTCAACCTACGCGACCTGGTGGATCCGTCAGGCGATTACGCGTTCAATTGCGGATCAGGCCCGGACGATTCGTATTCCGGTTCATATGATTGAGGTTCTCAATCGGGTGATGCAGGTCCAGCGGCAGTTACAGCAAGAACTCGGACATGAAGCGACTGCCGAGGAAGTGGCGCGCGAGATGGACCTTCCGCTCGACCGGGTAAAGGCGATTATGAAGATGGCGCAGCAGCCGATTTCGCTTCAAAGCCCAGTAGGTGATAATGAGGATTCAAGCTTCGGGGACTTTATTGAGGATAAATCTGCCGAAAACCCCTACGATATGACGGCCTACAGTCTCCTTCGTGAAAAAATTAATGACGTATTAGTCAGTTTAAGCGAACGCGAAAAGGAGGTCCTGACGTTACGTTTTGGGCTGAAGGATGGCTATAGTCGGACGCTTGAAGAGGTCGGGCAGATGTTTAACGTGACGCGAGAACGGATTCGTCAGATTGAGGCAAAGGCCCTTCGAAAAATGCGCCACCCGACGCGGATCCGCCAGCTTCACGGATTTTTCGAGGGCGAGTTTGCGACCGATGGTCCCGGATTTGAGGACTTTGTTCAGGCGTAAAATCGCCACGGTAGGGCCGCCACACCTTTGCGAATAAGCTTGCGTTCGGAGTCGTATCGATGAGATTACGGACGGAGCGATGAAGGTTAGTTTGAAGTGGTTGCAGCGGTTTGTCGATTTACGCGAATCTCCCGAAGAAATCGCTGAGGTATTGGCGAAAATCGGGCTTGAGGTTGAGTCGATTGAGCGAAAAGGGTGTGTGCCGAGCGACTTTATTGTTGTTGGTCAAATTTTAGATTTTAAGCCGCATCCGAATGCTGATCGCCTCAACGTATGTCGTGTCGATGTCGGTGATAGCAATATCCGCCAGATTGTTTGTGGTGCTAAAAATTTCAAAAAAGAAGATTATGTTTTCGTCGCGCTTCCCGGAGCGGTGTTACCGGAAAACGTAAAAATTAAGCAATCCAAATTGCGAGGGGTCATTTCTGAGGGAATGATGTGTAGTCGTCGCGAACTTGGGTTGGGCAATGACCATGAGGGCCTCATGATTCTTGATAAGACCTATGTTTTGGGGCGAAAAATCCATGAGGTTTTAAATGACAACGATGTTGTTTTTACTGTCGAACTCACGGCAAATCGGGGTGACGCGTTGTGCCATTACGGGATCGCGCGCGAGCTTGCAGCTCGGTATGATCGCCAACTTCAACCCATCCCGGTACCGGAGTTATCGCAATTTGCAGCACCAGAGGTGTCTTCGCTGGAAGTAGACATCCAGTCACCAAATTGTGCATGCTATAACGCACTGAGCCTCGAGAACATTACGATTACCGAAAGCGCTGGTTGGGTCCGTCGTGATCTCGAAGCTGTTGGTTGTGCAACGATCAATAACGTAGTCGATATCACAAATTGGGTACTATATGCTTACGGGCAGCCGCTACATGCCTTTGATCGCGAAAAATTTTTAGGAAAGATTACCGTGCGTCAGGCCCACGAGGACGAAACGATCGATGCCTTGGATCAAAAGCGTTATACGCTCAACAGCGAAGTACTGGTCATCAGCGATGAACATGAAGCTCAGGCGATTGCCGGTATTATTGGAGGTGAAAGGAGCAAAATTGGTCCGCAGACCAAAGAAATCGTTTTGGAATCCGCGTGTTTTTCAGCCGACAATATTCGTAAAACAAGCCGCCAATTGGGCATCATGACGGATAGCGCGTACCGGACAATTCGACGTGTCGATGGTGCAATGAGCGAGGATTATCTCAAGATTGCAGCGGGAATGTTATGCGAACTTTACGGTGCCAAGGTAGTTTTACCAACGCTTCATCGGGAAACAGTTTCACTGCCGCATTCCTGGGAAATTGTACTGCGCCCTGATTTCGTCCGTTCTTCGTTAGGTTTAGCGTTATCGGATGATGAGATTGTCTCTCTTCTAGAGCGCCTGCAATACCGCGTCGATCGGAAAAATGACGAATGGATTATTACGGTGCTGTCTTACCGTTGGGATGTCACGCGCCCGATTGATCTCGTTGAAGAATGTCTCCGGGTGTACGGCGTCGATAAACTGCCAGTCACGCATGTTAGCGCCCATAGCGTATCGCAATCTTCGGTTGAAAGCACGGCAAAACGTCGACGTATTGTTCATTTCTTAGCCGATAACGGATTTTCGGAATGCTATAATTATTCCATCGTCGCGCCTTCGGTAGGAGCATTACCGTTGGCAAATCCGTTGCTCGATGAACAAACACATTTCCGTACATCGCTAATTCCGGGGCTCGTTGAAAGTTTGCGCTATAATATCCAAAACGATAACCGGGATGGAAAGTTTTTTGAGATCGGGCACGTTGTTCAAACAGTTAATGATACCTTCGAAGAGTTGCTGTCTGTTGCGTTTTTAATCCCGGTTTCGGGGTACGAAGAGCATTGGGATGACTGGATTAAGCCGAGTTTTTTTGAGGCCAAGAATTTGTTGTGCCACCTTTGGAGGATGGTTACAGATGCGACGCCCGCTCCGGCAAGGGCTTTGCGAGATGCTCTCTACCAGGAGCATTTTGCCGCTCAAATTGGCGAGATTCGTAAGGGAATCGAGGGCCATGTCGGGTATTTGAACGCGGACATGATGCGAGGCTTTCAAATGCCGATTTTAGGTGGTGAGCTTTTCATAACTCTCGATCAGTTTGAGCGTTCTTTAAAAAATCATCGCTACACGCCCTTTAGTTATTTCCCATCGGCGAAACGCGATATTTCAATTATTGTCGACCGCAACCATCCCGCACAAGCAGTTATCGATGATGTTCAACAGATTGTTACTGAGGCCGCCAAGAATATCTTTTCGCGAATCGATGTTTCCGTATTTGATATTTATATGGGGAATAATCTCGCAGAGACGCAAAAGAGTATCGGGCTAAATCTTGTTTTTGGCTGCGACGATCGGACGCCCTCGGAACAGGAAATTGACGAAGTATTTGAACAACTGGTGCGTTCCATCAAACAGCATCCGGTGTTATCGTTGCGGGGAGTGTAACAAAAATGGCAGCGACAATTTTCTCAATAGCGAACCAAAAGGGCGGCGTCGGGAAGACGACAACGGCAATCAATCTATCCGCATCATTGGCGCGTAAGGGGATCCCGACCTTATTGATTGACCTCGATCCACAGGGAAACACTACGAGCGGGCTCGGTTTACAAAAAGAGAAAGGGGGGAGTTTATGTGATGTCCTACACGGCGAGGCTGATGCGGTCGATCGGATTAAGGCGACGGGGCAGGAGAACCTTTCGATTATTCCCGCGGAGGTCGATTTGGCGGCGATCGAAGTCGAACTTAGCCAAAAAGGAGACTACCTTATGCGGTTGCGGCAGTGTTTGGCGCCGATCAAAAAATCGGATAAATTTCGAGCGATTATTTTGGACTGTCCGCCGGCGTTGGGTTTGATTTCAATGAACAGCCTCGTTTGTGCCGATAAATTGATCATTACGCTCCAGTGTGAGTACCTCGCGCTCGAAGGGTTGAGCCAGATTATGAGTGTAGTCGACGACCTCCGATCGCATGGCCTAAACCCATCGCTTGAGATTGGTGGGATCTTGATGACGATGTTCGATATCCGGACGAATTTGTCGCGCCAGGTTTGCGCGGACCTTCAAAAGCATTTTCCGGAACTTGCGTTTAAGACGGTCATTCCCCGATCGGTCCGTTTGAGTGAGGCGCCCAGCTTCGGACAGTCGATTTTTGACTATGATCGGATGAGTAGCGGAGCGAAGGCTTATGATCGTCTTGGCGATGAAGTGATTGAGCGCTTCAACCTACATGCCTGATTTTTATTGAAACAGTAGCGCTATTTCTTCTGGAGAAAGCACCTTTGTCGCGCCGACAGCGAGATTCTTGAGCTTCAGCTGACCGATTTGGGTACGTTTGAGCCGATGGACGAAACTCCCCCCGTGTTGGATCATGCGGCGAATTTCGCGTTTTCGCCCTTGCTTAAGGTGAATTTCAAGTGCTGGATATCTCCCTTGATTGGGTAACACGAAAACTTTTTCGGCTTTCAAACATTCGCCTTCGTCGTAGATGCCTGTGAGCATTGTCCCCAAAAATTCGAGTGCCAGAGGACGTTCCAGGGTAACGTAATATATTTTTACGATATTGGATCGTGGGTGTGTGACCTGATTCGCGAAATCACCATCGTTGGCTAGCAGCAACATCCCTTGGCTGTCCTTATCAAGGCGGCCGCAGTAAAAAAAGCGTTCGTTTTGAAAGGGCTTGGGAATGAAATCGTAGACCGTTTTTTTGTCGCCCCATGGATGTGTACACTCAACACCCCTAGGTTTGTTGAGCAATAGTACCGTACGCGTTTGAGGGCGTTTTTGCACCCGTACTTGGTCGATTTTTACAATGTCTTTGTATTCGTCAATACATTGGCCGAGTGTAGCTATTAGGCCGTTGACCGAAATTCGTCCCTCTTGGATGAGTTCCTCCGCGTGACGACGAGAACAGTAACCGCATTGTGATAAAAATTTTTGAATCCGAAGCTGCACACACTCATTGGGATGAAGGGTTTGAATTTTGCAAACCAAATACCTCAACGATTTTTTGGTGTGATTTTTCGCCGCTGACGATTTTTACATTTTTGGGCGGCACCCGATAATGCTTCGCAATGAGGCGAAGAATGGCTTTATTTGCTTTTCCGTCCTCAGGCGGGTTTTGTACCTTTATTTTGAGTGATCCATCCTCTTGAACTACAATTTCCGACCGAGCCGCATTAGGAATTGCTTTAATCTGAATCCGCACACGACAATTACTCTTAAAATTCGTCCCGTGGCGATGCTATTTTTAGACCCGAAAATCAAAGTAATGT
>CAMWJR010000011.1 GCA_947174645.1 uncultured Verrucomicrobiota bacterium
GTGGGGAGCAGTGTAGAGCCGGTATCGACGAAGGATGAGCCTGTAGGTACTTTATCGGTTTCTGTAGAGCGTCAAAATTTGATCATTGAGGAGGTGCCCGTTGCAGAAGTGCGAGAGATCGCGCTGAAACACATTATCCCAAATGTTAAACAAGCCCGGAGGACATTCAATGAAACCGCGGTTAAGGAGCTTGCCGAGAGTATCAGCCAAGAGGGGCTTTTGCAACCGATTCTCGTGCGACCTTCTGAATGGCAGTTTTTTACGATTGTTGCCGGAGAGCGTCGTTTTCGAGCAATGCAGTCGTTGGGGAAGGAAACCATCTTAGCGCGTATTATTCGGGCTACGGAGCGCGATTGTGCGGTGATTTCGCTCATCGAAAACCTCCAGCGCGAGTCCCTTAATCCGGTGGAAGAGGCCCTCGGGTTTGCGAACCTCGTCGAAGAATACGGTTTTACGCAAGAACAGATTGCGCAACGCGTGGGGCGGGCGCGCGCGACAGTGGCGAATGTCATTCGGTTACTCAACCTCGAACCGGATATGCTTCATGCTCTCGAAGTGGGACAGATCATGCCAGGGCACGCCAAGATTTTGTTAAGTGTCGAGGATCCCACTGCACGCCGTAAGCTCTTTGAAAAGATCATTGACGGAAATCTCAATATTCGTCAAACGGAACGCCAAGCGGCACTTTTAAAGCCTAATCCCGCGGTGACGGTTGCCTCGACGCCGAGTGAACTCAGTACGTCGCTCATGAAGATCGAAAAACAGATCGCGGAGCAACTTGCAGCCGAGGTCTCGTTACAACATGGGCCCAAACACGGTAAGATCGTTATTGAATATAGTGGTGAGCAAGAGCTGTTGAGGATTATCCAGCTCATGGGGATTGCTTAATGTCGACTCAGCATCAAACTTTTTGTCGGAAATTGAGCCGCTTTGGGCGTTCGAGTGGCCGCTTAGGCGTTTTTCTCCTCTGTGTTCCTTTTTTTCTTATCTACCTCGGGTTGGTGCTGCTCAAAAATGCTTGCCGAGGACCACATCCCGGTGAAACGCGCTAGAGCATTGACCTTCGTACTTGGCGTTTTAACGTGAGGTCTATGGATGCGCTAGAACAGTTAACTAATGGTGTCGATACCCTCGTGAGTCGCGAATTATTGGCGGGAAAACTCGCGGAGCGCCGCCCGTTACGTGTAAAACTAGGAGTCGATCCGACACGCCCGGACCTGACTTTTGGGCATATGGTGGTCTTTAATAAACTACGGCAGTTTCAAGATCTAGGGCACCAGGCGATTCTCTTGATTGGCGATCATACCGCGACCGTTGGTGATCCGTCGGGGCGTTCTGCGACGCGTCCCGTCTTGACGCAAGAGGAGGTCGAGCAAAACGCTAAAACTTACCTCGAGCAGGTCTTTCGTATCCTTGATCCATCGAAAACAGTTGTCCGCCGAAATAGCGAGTGGTTTCGAAAGATGACGTTCGATGATATGCTCATTATTGCCCGAAAGATGACAGTTGCTCGGATGCTGGAACGCGACGATTTTGCGAAACGCTACCACGAAAATACGCCAATTTCGATCGTTGAGTTCCTGTACCCGCTGATGCAGGGGTACGACTCGGTAATGCTCGAGGCGGATGTCGAGCTTGGCGGTACCGATCAGCTCTTCAATCTTCTCGTAGGGCGCACGCTCCAAAAGGATTACGGGCAACCCGAGCAAGTGGTAATGACGATGCCGCTCCTCGTGGGACTCGACGGCGAACGCAAGATGTCGAAGAGCTATGACAATTATATTTCATTCAACCACTCGGCTTCCGAGATGTTCGGAAAGATCATGTCGATTGCCGATGAGACGATGTGGATCTACTTTAAATTGCTACTACTATACTCGGATGCGCAAATCGAAAACCTCCGCCAGCAACACCCAATGGGGGTTAAAAAGTTATTGGCGAAAACGCTCGTTGCGCGATTTTATGGGGACGAAGTTGCAAGCAATGAATGTCGCCAGTTTGAGTCGGTTTTTTCGAAAAAAGAGCTCCCCGACGTGATGCCCGAAGTGGCATTAGCGGTGCTATCTGAGGAAAAGAGGACGCTCGCGGAAGTCATGGGAACTTCTCAGCTTTTTGAGAGCAATCGCGAAATTCGGCGGCTCATTGACCAGGGGGCAGTGAAAGTCAACGGCGTAAAAATCACAGATCCGAGACATTTGATCGTTCCGGGCGACGTGATTCAATGCGGAAAGCGCGTATTTTTCAAAGTCACGGCTTAATCAAACTTTGAGCGCGTTCGACCAAAAGAAATTCGATGAATGTACGATCTTGAGGGTACGTTAGCTTAAAATTCGGGGTGTAATTTTCCACAATTTTTAATGCCCCTGTGTAAATACTCGTATCATCGGTTACGCTTTGAGGATTTTTAAGAAATTCTTGATAGTCGTCGTAGAGCTGCGGCAAATAAAACGCCTGTGGAGTTTCGAGCGCCAAAAGCTGTTCGCGCGGTGGGTAGGTACGTTGGGGCTCCCATAGAATTGTATCTGTAATTCGGTGAGCGAGCGTTGCTCCGATATCCTTTGTGGCGACGTTACGGAGATTTTCTAGATTTTGTGCGGTTAGTAACGGACGAGCACCATCGTGAATAAAAACGATCGTTTCACGCTCCTCATGGTTGTAAATCCATTCAAGTGCACTAAATACCGAATGCGTCCGTGTTGCGCCACCAAGGATATATTGTGGGAAACTGGAGGTTTCCGGCAGCCATTGTTGAACGGTTTTTTCGACAATATCTCGCTGTTCTTTCGAATGGCAAACGATGATTTGCTGATTAAAAAATCTACTCGAGATAAATGCGCGAAGCGAGTACAAAAACGCCGGAATTCCATTCAGAGGCGTTAGGCATTTATCACCGAAACTCCAGCGCTGACTCTGTCCGGCGACGAGAATGATCGCGACATATCGCATCTAGGCACGCGAAGACTGGTACTCGAGCACGTGCGCGATGAAATCGGCAAAAAGCGGGTGGGCGCGGCGCGGTTTCGACTGGAACTCGGGGTGAAACTGGACGCCAACGAACCACGGGTGGTCGCGGAGCTCTAGGATTTCGACAAGATTGTGCTCCGGATTGATACCGGAAAAAACGACACCATGCGATTCGAACTCATCGCGATAATCGTTGTTGAATTCGTAGCGGTGGCGGTGGCGCTCATTAACATAGTTTGCTTGGTACGCGGCGATGGCCTTGGTGTTTTCGATGAGCTTGCAGGGATAACTCCCGAGGCGCATAGTGCCGCCCTTCTGCGTGACATGGCGCTGATCGAACATCATGCGGATGACGGGATAGGTTGTCTCAGGGACCATCTCTGTACTGTTAGCGTCGGTGTAGCCCAAAACGTTACGCGCGAACTCGATGGCGGCGATTTGCATCCCAAGACAAATTCCGAAATACGGGATATGGTGTTCTCGGGCAAACTGTGCCGCGCGGATTTTCCCTTCGACGCCACGAATACCGAAACCGCCGGGCAACAAAATGCCGCTGATACCCTCGAAAAACTCCCCAAGGTCATCGGCCAGCTCGAGCTCCTCTGCGTCGATGACTTCGACAATGACCTTGCAATCATTTTGGATGCCGCTGTGCGCGATCGCTTCGTAGACCGATTTGTACGCATCTTTGACATCGAGGTACTTGGCGATGAGGCCGATCGTGCAGGTTTTTTTCGGAAATTTAATTTTTTCAACAATCGTTTCCCACGGTGCAATATTGCTCTCGTGTAACGGGAGCTGCAACTTTTGGCAAACGATCTCGTCGAGTTTTTCCGAGTGCAAGAGGTAGGGGAGTTCGTAGATCGAGACCTTAAGGTCGAGCTCTTCAATAACACTAGTGACGGGAACGTTGCAAAAGAGGCTGATCTTTTGTCGCATATCGTCCGAGATCGGGATTTCCGTTCGACAAACAATAATGTCGGGTTGGATGCCGATTTCGCGCAACTTGGCGACGCTTTGTTGCGTTGGTTTGGTCTTCAACTCTCCCGCGGCACGGAGGAACGGGATCAATGTTACGTGGATAAAGAGGGCATTCTCGTGACCTAGCTCTAACGCAAGTTGTCGCAGTGCTTCGAGGAAGGGGAGCCCTTCGATGTCGCCAGTAGTTCCTCCGATTTCGGTAATAACGACATCGGCATCTTCGCCGGAGCCGTAAATTCGCTCCTTAATTTCATTCGTTACGTGCGGAATAACTTGGACGGTTTTGCCCAAATAATCGCCATTGCGCTCTTTTTGTAAGACCGAGGCGTAAATCTGACCCGATGTCAAGGTGTTGCGCTTTGAAAGCTCCGAAGACGTAAAACGCTCATAATGTCCGAGATCGAGGTCAGTTTCAGAGCCATCACTAAGGACGTAAACCTCGCCGTGTTGCGACGGATTCATCGTACCGGGATCGATGTTGAGATAGGGGTCGAACTTTTGCATACAGACCCGGAGCCCACGGCACTCCAAAAGAGCGCCAAGGGATCCTGAAGTCAATCCCTTCCCAAGCGACGACACAACGCCCCCCGTGATGAAAATATACTTCATGGCTCCCGAGAATTAACGGAACCTCGATCAAGGACAAGGTAAAACCATCGCCCCTGGGCCGAGATTTCTCAATACTCAGTTCGTTTTGAAAGTTGTGCTCTCACTAAAACGTGAGCTGAAAGTTCACCGCTGGAACCCGTACATAACTCGGGTGGAACCAGAGACTTCCCTGGTCTGCAAAAGGTATGGGGGCACATTGCCTGTTGAATACATCCCTATCGTCACCGATCGCATAAATCTTCGTAAGGGACCTAACGCTATACGCGCAAAGAATTTGCACCATATGCGCAAGTATATAAAAATCACGTGGGCACACGAAGGTTTCAGGAAAAGTATTTTCCTTTGCTAAAATGACACCGAGTGTTCTGCTCAGTTTTTCGATAGCGTAATAGATAACTGATTTTCCATGGATGAGATTTAGACCTTGGGCACGCTCTGCGTAGCGCGAAACAGCAAATGTATCCCTGTTATGCTTGTTTATGCGAAATGGCGATTGAGCATCTCCTTGTACGTTCACTTGAAACATGGGGTTTGACGTGCCATTCATAAGCATACGTGCACACCATGTTTCTAGCAGACCTAGCAGGTGCTGTAGATCGTCAATATTGTGGAAGTCGTACCCGAAACGCGACGCAAGATCATCCATTTTACAGGTAGGAGGGACGTTGCGGATATCTTGAAAAACTGTTGTGTTTTTGAGTACATCGATGGCTTCTAGAACACGCATCAGGACCGCACAATAGGGAACTAAATCGGGATTATGGGGATTGGAAAGGAAATCAAGGTACTTTGCCTCAAGTATGTCAATATTTTGTGCCGTTGCTTGTTGGTGTACGGCGATAGGTGGCTGTGGTACTCCTTGATGGTGGGCGTTGGAGCTACCAAAGAGAGAAGAACCTGTTAGTAGTGTAAGAATTATACAATTTTTTCGAATATTTAGCTTCATAGCAATGGACCTTCTGCCACCGCTTTTAATCGGAGTCAAGATTATTTTTAAAAAATTATAATCTTTTAAGAAACGGCTAATATTTGTTATTATAGTGTGAGCTTTCGCATCCATAAAAGGGTTCCCTTAATCCCGATATCCCATGAAAATTGATAATGTATGACTGGTGTTTGACTTACTCGCTGCGCCAGGAAATGGCGTCGAGAGAATGATTGTTGTCGCCAACGGTAAAAAAAATGACCTTTTCGCGTAGCCCTTCTGGAGGGACTTTTTTTTGAATGGAGCGGTAGGAGCTAAAAATGTTTTGAGGGATTAGAACATCGTCGTCCATATCGCTTTCGATGACAAAGTAAATTTCGGGGTTATTGAAGCGGTCCGCAAGGCGTGTTCGATCAATTGTTTTGTCGTTTTTCGAAACCCAAAAGTCGTCGTCGCCAAACTCGATAAAAGTTGTCCCGTTGGGATTCAGGTACGCGTGCTCGTCGCGGAGCGCAGTGATACCGTCGAGTTCCTTACCGGAAAGCGCGCGGATAAGGTTCGCTGAAATGGCTGCGTCAAGAGCAATAACTTTTTCGGAAGGCAGTTCTTCGGATTCAGAAAGGAGTCGGGGCAAAGCGCCGTACTCGTTAAAGTAATCACGCATGCCGCCGGCGTACCGGCTCAGCTGGACTCGGGATTGCGCGAGATGCATCGAACGTTTGACGCGGTTGAAATTCGGCCAAATGAGCCCGATGAGGATTGCGATTGTGGCAATGACGGCCAGCAGCTCGAGGATCGTGAATGCTCCCCGACGACGAACGGGGGCAACACACAATAAATCCATACCCATGCAGGCTCTGCTAAGAAATTTTTCGGTTCCGTCACGAAAGAATGTGATAATTTTAAAGAAAACCGCCGTTAGTGATAATGAGATCGCCGGCAGTCCTGCTGTTTTCGAGAATGACGCCGTCCTCAGTAACGCTTGCTGGTGCATCCGCGTTTTTTGAAGAAACCAGGATGTAGGAAGGATATTCCCAGCAGTCGGGATCTTCACGCAGGCGGTAGTAGTAGATGTAGGCGTTGCCAAAAGGGTTAACCAATGCCCCTTCAATTTCAGTGAGGGCAATATCAATCCGATCCGTTTGAATTTCTGGAGTGCTACCATCGGGGAGAATTTTTCCATGAAGCGCCGAACAGAGAATTTTCCCTTGATGTGCGTTGTGTTGGGCGATCCAGGGGTAGTCCCCGTAGGCGGTGCGATAATTTTCTAAAATATGCGCGATTTTGATCATTTCAGCCCGCGCCAGCATCGCTTTTTTACGCCCACGGAACGTTCCCATGCCAATAGCGCCAAACGCCCCCAAAAGTAGGAGTAGCAAAAACACGACACAGACCATTTCGATCAGCGTGAATCCGTGGTGCTTTTTGTTTGTGAAATTGTGCACCTAAAAAATGTGGTCTAATGTCAGGCCCGTTGCCGTAAACTTGTCACGTCGATGGTAACTGCCAGAGAGATGGAAAGTTAAAAGCCAGTGTGAGGCGAGCGCATAATGGAAATCGGTCGACAATAGGAAGTGATTTTTGATCGGCTTCGTCGTTTGCGGGAGCTCCATTTTGCCGTGATAATTCAAAGCGCCACCATGTTCGCGATGCCGGAGGTTATGTTGGCCCCCGAGAAAAAATCGGATATCGAACTTCGCGCGATCGTGTACAAGGTAAAGGCCCGCGATTCCATCGAGATCCGATGCATGGAAGTTCTGTTGATCCCAATCTTTTGCGCCGTGGTACTTGATATGGTCGTTAATGAGGCCAATCATCGGACCGAAAGACCAGGCGTGATGATCCCATAGGTAAGTAGCGGTGTATTGGCTGTGGAGCGTTCGACACTGGTGTTTTTGGTAATTCAATGACGTGTGCTCTAAATCAGTTCGCGCCGAACCGAAGGAAAGGAGTGTGCTCGTTGCAATTTCAAGACCCCAGATATGAAAATGACCGCCATATCCGAAAAATCCCTGTTCGATACGTGTGCGTTTTAGTAAATCTCCCGAGAACTTGAGGCGATCCCGTGCTCCACCTCCAAAGAGTCCCAGCGCATAGGCCCGACGCAGCAATGGGCTGTTATAGGAGAGATTGCAGCCTGCAAGCGCAAGCGCTGTTGAGCCATGAAACTGATCCCCCGAGTGCCAAGCGTTGTGAGCGTTTCCATAGATCTGAAATGGGAACTTTTTTTGAGGAAAGATTTCGTGCCACTCAATGAGATGTTGAAGTCCTGTTTGACTAATGACCTTTGCATTATGACGTAGTGTCGAGGTCATTTCGGTGTATCGGTTCTCGTACGCGGAGCAGGTTAAAGTGCCCAAAACAAAAAAAATGCCCCAAAGTTCCGTTTTACTCGCCACCATTCTCCCAAAAAAGTGTCGATTTAGACGTAGGGATCAAGCTCGATTCTTTTTATTGCACTTAGATAAAAATTTTTTCAGAATGGATGGCTACAGTGGACTCGGCCCTGACAGTACACGACTTGACTTTAGCCTATGGAGAGACGGTCGTGATGCGTGATCTCGAGTTTCAGATTAAACATGGCGAAATTTTTTTAGTTATTGGTGGCAGTGGATGCGGCAAAAGCACATTGCTAAAGCATCTCATTGGGATTGAGCCTGTTCCCCGGGGAAAAGTACAATATGGCGAGGAAGATGTGAATGACGTGGTTACCTCCGAACAAATCGCTCAAAAACTTGGTGTCCTCTACCAAAGCGGAGCGTTATGGGGGGATCTCACAATCGCGGAAAATGTCGCCCTGCCACTGAGCTATCACACTGATCTCTCGGAGCGCGACATCGCGGATCTCGTAGCATTTAAGTTGTCGTTGGTCGGCTTATCGGGGTTTGAAACATTCTATCCCTATGAAATTTCGGGGGGAATGAAGAAGCGTGCTGGCCTCGCGCGGGCGATGATTCTTGATCCCGAGATTTTATTTTTCGACGAACCTTCGGCGGGTCTCGATCCAATTTCGTCGAAACACCTCGATGACCTTATTCGGGAAATTCGAGACTGCTTCGGGACGACAATCGTGATTGTGACCCATGAGCTCGCGAGTATTTTTTCGATCGGTGACCGGGCGTTATTTTTAGACGCAGAGACGCAGCGTGCACTCGACATTGGAAAGCCCACATGGTTACGGGATCACTCAAAGCCCAAAGTACGGGAATTTTTAACGAGAGGAGGGGGCCATGAGCCAAAAGTGTAGCCCGACTCTAATTGGCATTTTCGTTGTTTCCGCCCTAGCGATTTTGGTAGGGATAGGTGCAGTACTGTTTAACAATAAACTTTTTAAGCCGACTACGAAGTTCGTGATGTATTTTGATAGCTCGATGAACGGGCTCGATGTTGGTGCTCCGGTCAAGTTTAAAGGAGTTCGTATCGGTGAGGTCAAGTCGATTGATGTCTCGTACGATACCGAGACTGGTGTTGTTTTGACTCCAGTGATTGTGGAGCTTAATTCGTCGATTTTTGCTCCCAGTGCGCGTCCACTTTCTCGGGCTGAAAGCGATCAGTTCTTTAACCACCAGATTATGGGGGGGCTTGCGGCGAAGCTCTCGATGGAGAGCATCATTACGGGGAAATTGTTTGTTGAACTCGATTATCACCGGCCGAATAAGGCGCGATTTTACGGGAAAAATGAGACAAAGTGGACACAGATTCCGACCGTACGCTCCGCGATCGAGAAGTTTATGTCGAGTGCGGATAACATCATTAAAAAGCTCAGCGCTATTGACTTTGGCGCGCTTTCTCGACATGCGACCTCGATTCTAGCCTCGATTGACCAACAGATCCAAAAAACCGACCTCCGCGAGCTCGTCCATAATTTCTCTGTGATGGCGGTGACGATCCGCGACTTTTTCTCCTCGGAGATGATCCAAAATCTTTTGAAATCGATTCAATCCGCGGCGAAAGGCTTTGACCAGGTGTGCACAAAGCTACCGCCAGCAATCGACCGTCTTGAACAGAAATGTGATGCAACTTTGGAGGATGCACAGGGAGGGATCCACGAATTCATTGCAGTGTGTCGGCGGATCGAGGAAATTACGTCGCCGGAATCGGATATCCGACAAAATGTTAAGGTACTTTTACTCCGTGGGGCCCAAGCGATTCGCTCACTCCAATCCCTTCTCGATCTATTAAATAAGTCGCCCAATGCACTTTTAACGGGAGTTGATTATGGACATGACGCGCGTTAGTATCGTTCCCCTCACCTTATTCCTTGCGGGGTGTCAGCTATTAGAACCGAAACCCGATGAGACGCGACTTTTTCTGATAGCGCCACGGATACCGGAAGTTTCCGCGCCAGCGATTAATCAGGCGACCGTACGGATTTCGATCCGGCATTTCCCGAAACATCTCGAAAGCCCTTACTTTATCGAGCAACTGGGGCCGAATGAGCTCAAAGAACTCCCGAAGTACCGTTGGGCGGTCCCGCTTGAGGAGAGCATTTTGGACCTTCTCCGGCGCTATATTCGCAATAGCTTTCCGCGAGTTGCCGTTGAAATCTTTCCCCGGGACAGCGCGCAGGACGCCGATCACGCGATCCGCATTGATGTCGAAGAGCTGGCGATTGATATCCATAATCAGCGCATCAGCTTTACGGGAGAGTGGGAGTTTTGTAATCTGAAGCAAAAGTCGTCGGATCGCTCGCCATTTGAATTTCATGTGCCCCTTCCCGCATCATCGGACCGTTACACCTCCATTGCAGCCCAAATCGAGCAAGCTATGATCGCGCTCTGTCAGGGTATCGTCCAAAAGATGGATCTCCTATTGCTCAAGAGCGAATCCGAGACCAATGCCCCCTAAAATGGGCTTGCGAAAACAATCCTAGCGCGTAGACTCACCATACTTATGGTGAAGCGGACGATTTCAGATATTGTGGCGCGGGAGATCATCGACTCGCGTGGCAATCCGACGGTAGAGGCCGATGTCATTTTGTCGGATGGTACGGTAGGGCGCGCGGCAGTTCCTTCGGGAGCGAGTACGGGGGAGCGCGAGGCGATCGAACTCCGTGATAAGGATGCGGTCGATTTTGCGCCCGAGCACATTGATGTGAAACGGCGGTTCAATGGGAAGGGTGTCCTGGCCGCGGTCCACAATATCCAAGAACGGATTGGGCCTGCGCTTGTTGGTTTAGATCCCTTTGACCAAGCGGGTATTGATGGTGTCATGTTGGCCATCGATGCGACGGAAAATAAGAGCAGCCTCGGCGCAAATGCCGTCCTGGCGGTCTCGCTCGCCGTCGCGAAGGCGTCGGCAAAGAGCCTTCAGATGCCGCTTTACCGTTATCTCGGTGGGGTTAATGCCCGGACGTTGCCGATCCCGATGATGAACGTACTCAATGGTGGCGCCCACTCCGATGCGCCGATCGATATTCAGGAATTTATGATTATTCCGCACCGCGCAGAGACTTTTCGTGATGCCGTAAGGATGGGAGCCGAGACCTTCCATGCGCTCAAATCGGTCCTCAAAAATCGTAAGCTTTCGACGGCGGTCGGCGATGAGGGTGGTTTCGCGCCTGACCTCGCGTCAAATGAAGACGCGTTGGGAGTTATCGTCGAAGCGATCGAGTTAGCGGGATATCAGCCCGGAGAAGAGATTTCTATTGGACTTGATGTTGCGGCTTCCGAGTTCTTCGATGCTGAAAAGGGCCGTTATATCTTCAAAAAGTCGGATCAGTCGGTCCATACCTCTTCGGAGCTTGTCAGTTGGTACCATGAGCTGGCGCAGAAATACCCGATTCGCTCGATCGAAGATGGTCTCGACCAGAACGACTGGGAGGGTTGGGCAGAACTCACCAAGCGCCTCGGCGAAGAGATCCAGCTTGTCGGTGATGATTTATTTGTAACGAATCCTGTTTATCTTGCCCGTGGAATCGAGCTCGATATCGCGAATTCGATCCTGATTAAGGTTAACCAAATCGGCTCGCTTACCGAAACCCTAGATTGTATCGAACTTGCCAAAACTTCGGGGTACACGAGCATCGTTTCGCACCGTTCGGGGGAAACGGAGGATACGACGATTGCCGATATTGCTGTCGCCACAAATGCCGGACAAATCAAAACCGGGTCGATGAGCCGTACCGACCGGATCTGCAAATACAACCAGTTGATGCGGATTGAAGAAGAATTGGGTGATAGTGCAATTTTTGCTGGTAATGTCGATTAGCATTCTTCCAATACCCACTCACAGGTTCTTTTCATATAACAACCACTTCCTTTAAGGGAGTTATCGGGGCGCAGTCGAAAGGCTGCGCTTTTGCGTTGAAAGATTTTTCCCTGCGCGCACGATTCTTCTATGGGTTCTTTAAGACAGGCGTTGCGCTATGAGTACCGCAGTCTACGCACATCACCGCAGCTCTCTCTGATCATTGGGCTTTTTGTCCTACTAATGGGAGTAGTCTTGTTAAGTGCCATCCGAGATTATACGACACTACATCAAACTGAACCTCTTTTGACGCGGTTATTTCAAGCGCTTTGGGTACCGTCGTTGCTGATCTTACCGGCATTGAGCGTATCTGTATTTTTTTCGAGGTTGCCGCGGCAGCTTTTAGAACTTCCGCCATGGCAGATGGTGTTTTCGAAATTTGTTGTGGCCATGACCGCGTATTTGGGCTTGTGGCTATTCGCGAGTTTTTCCTGTGAAATTGCTCATTGGATCGCGCCGAGTTTACCCGTTGAAAAGTGCGTGGCCCCTCATGTCCGCTGGGGGGGGCTTTACTTTGTAACGGCATGGAGCAGTGTTCTTATCGCGGTAGATTTGTGGATTTGTAGTTGTACGTCTGCTCCCATGGCGGCTTTAATGGCGACCAGTTGTGCGCATTTTCTCATCCTGTTGTTTGGAGGGATGTTTCAGGGGCTGGCGTTATTGTCCTCACCGATGGGATACTCTCTCTATACAGATCATAACCTATGGACGCAACTGGGGGATTGTTGCCACGGCATTTTGGATACACGAATCGTGACCGGTTATGGAGCGGTGACGTTTATATTTCTCTGTCTGGCTGCAATTACCTTGCGCCGCGAGTGAAAAAAGAGTTGTATTCCACGTTTTTCTAGTCATATCAAGAGCATTGTCGCTCGTAATTGAGTAGAGCGGCGCGCGCTTATTTGCTTTTTAAACGGCTTGATCATATATCGTAGGCGCGATTCGATAAAAAATATCATGGAGGATGAAATCTTAAGCGGAGAGGCGTCAGCACCGAAGAAAAGGGCGACGCGGAAGTCAACGTTAGCGGCAGGGACGGCACCCCAAAAGCGTACAGTTCGGAAGGCCCGAGCGGCCAAGACGACAACAACTGACAAAGTACCTGTCGAGTCTTCACTTACGTATGAGTATTCTGATTCGGTGCGCCTTGAGACTGTCGAGGATTGGTCCCCGGTTAGCAGCGAATCCGTTAGTAATCAGAGTTTTCAAGAAGCTTCACAACCTACTGTAGAATCGTCTGTATCGGGAGATGAAAATACTGCAACGGATGCCGTCGAAGAGCCGCAATACCGCCGATTCCGACGGCTACCGCGTCCTCCGGAATCGCTCAATTCGGAGAACCAAAACAACCGAAACGATCACCATCGACCGCAGCCCTCCGATCGCGGAAGTAACCCTGTGCGCAACAACTTTCGTAATAACGAGCCCCATAATTCGCGGCAAGGAAACGAAAACAACTACCGCAAAAATCCACCGTTTAATAATAACCGACAGAATAACAATAACCGACGGCGTCCGGCAGCGACAATTCGGATCGGGGCATTCTCCATCGGTTACCTACGTGGCCTCGAGTGTATGGAAAGTCGCGCCAAGTTGGATGAATTTTGCCAGACAATCGTTGATGAATCTCAAGAGCCACTCGACCTCAATGAGGTATTGGCGAAATCAAATGACGATCTGGCGGATTTCGCGAGCTCGATCGATCTCGACGAGGCAAACTCACGGGGACGAATTATCGATAGCTGCATCGCTTCGGCGATAGAGGAACATCGCCCGGTAGCTGTGCGCGGTATTCTGGAGTCGATGGAAGGCGGCGACGGCATTATTACCTATGTTTGCGACAACTATAAGATTCGCGCTAAGAGTACGTTCGTACCGCGGTGCCTCATTCAATCACTTGGCTTACGTCGGGGACAGACGCTGATGGCCTACGTTCATAGCCCACAAGAGCAGTCGACTTGTCCGTTTGCGGTCAAGGTTACAGAGGTTTTAGGGCATCCTGCCGAAGAGGCGTCGAAATTCCCGCGATTTAAAGATTTGGTGCCATATTATCCGACGGAACGTATTTTTCTTGAGCAGCCAGGAGCGAGTTCCGGCGATAATTTGTCGATGCGGGTAATTGACCTACTCTCTCCCATCGGATTTGGCCAGCGTGGCTTGATTGTCGCGCCGCCACGTACCGGGAAGACGGTACTGTTACAGGGAATTGCGAATGCCATTATCCATAATCAGCCGAAAGCGAAGCTCATTGTATTATTGATCGATGAACGTCCGGAGGAGGTTACGGATTTTTCGCGTCAGGTAAAAGGCGCAGAGGTGATTAGTTCGACGTTTGACGAGTCGGCGGAAAGCCACGTCCATGCGGCGGAGATCGTTATCGAAAATGCGCGCCGTTGGGTCGAGGCCGGTGAACATGTCATCATTCTGCTCGATTCTATCACACGCCTCGCCCGGGCGTACAATACCGAGCAGCCGAGTTCCGGAAAGGTATTATCAGGGGGCGTCGAGGCCAATGCGCTACAGCTTCCGAAGCGCTTTTTCGGTTCTGCACGGAATATCGAGGGTGGCGGGAGTCTGACGATCATCGCGACCGCACTCATCGAGACCGGAAGCCGTATGGATGATGTTATTTTTGAGGAGTTTAAAGGGACAGGGAACATGGAGCTCCACCTCGATCGATCAATTTCCGATAAGCGTATTTTCCCGGCAATTAATCTTGAACGCAGTGGGACGCGTAAAGAGGAGTTGCTTTACCATCCCGATGAGCTGACAAAGGTCTACAGTCTACGGCGCGCATTTCAGGGCGTTCCGCCCGTCGAAGCGATGGAGATGCTTATCAACCGCCTCAAAAAGTGCCCAACGAATGTTGAATTCTTGATGAACCTCAACCGTTAACCGACCTGTTCCAGTATTCCGAGCGTGATAATGGCGACGCCACATACAAATACGCCAAACAGTACGAGTTTGTTTTTCAGCAACAGTTCGCACTTGAGGTGCCCTCGGGCCTGCATCTTAAACGCGAGGATAACAGGGACGATAATTGCTAACGTCGCGAGAATAATGCCCGCAAGGTTAAGGATTTTGATAAAAGCATTGGGAACAAATGCCGCAACGAGTGCCGGTAGAAAGACAATACTAGCAACTGCAAGCCATTTCGAAAAGTGCTCCCGGCGCTGAAAGATATCTAAAAGTGCAAGTCCGACGCCCAAAATCGACGTCAATAGCGCAAATAACGAAACGAACCAGACGATAATTTGGATGTTTTTCGAAGCAGCAGCTTTGCTGAGGACGGTCACGAGCGCGCCGACATCGATATTCGTATCCACGAGCATGCGTTGGAAAAATTCGGCATCGGTATTCGCAACAATTAAAAGAACTGCCAGCGTCCAGACAATGTACACGATGGCGGGTATCAGACTTCCCCAGAAACATGCATTTTTAATGAGCTCGCGGTCGTTTTGACAGAACTTCGTCATCGAATGGATGGAACCCTGAAGCCCGAAAGATGTAAAAACAATCGGAACGAGACAAGTCCAGTCGTTGAGCGTGATATGAGCAACGCATTGAGGAACAAACGCGATTGGTGTCCGTACGAGCAGAAAAACGATCAACAGTAGTAATGTGCTGAATAACGCGATAAAGAAAAATTTGTTGACGTGGACGATGAGGTCTGAGGCAAGTAAAAAGAGCAGAGCAATCCCAGAGGAGGCGTAGCAAATCATCGCTGTTGGTGTGACGGTATTGCCGCAAAGCGAGCATAAAATCGACGAAAAACTCGGGATGTAAGCGGCAAGAAGGGCGAAGTTTAACGCGATTAATAAAAAATTACCGAAACTTCCCCAGAATGGACAATGCAGCTCTTTACCGAGTTCTTTGATGGTGGCGTCGGCATGCGCATTGAGATTGAGGTCGGAGCGAATGACTGCCGTAAGG
>CAMWJR010000012.1 GCA_947174645.1 uncultured Verrucomicrobiota bacterium
CGCATGATGAGGTTTTCAAGCCCACGGCCCAACCGCGATCGCTTCCCGTTGACCATCGTCTACTTCGCTCCTTTAATCGGGATAAAGAGCATCTGACCAGGCGTCACTTGGCCCTTTTTCGGGAAAAAGTTGAGCTTTTCGAGCGTCTCGACCGTCGTATCAAATTTTTTAGCGATGCCCTCCAGTGTCTCCCCGGCCTTTACCTCATAAGCGATACCCTCGCCCGGATTTTTCATCGTCCCTTGAGCTACTTCGGACAAGCAGTGCTGCGCGTTGAGCACCGCGATAATACGGTTGAGTGCGACTTGAAAGCGTTCTGCAAGCGCCGTGAGCTCTTCAGAAACCTGCGTTGAAAATGTCTGAAACTGGGGTACGAGTTCTTCACGATTGACGTACGTCGAGAGGGCATCCGTCACCAATTTCTGGACCTTTTCACGCAACGCATCACTCAATGTATCCCGAGCGAGCTTTTGAACTTCGACCTCTTTTTGAAGGCTCTGCACGGTTGCGATAAGATTATGGACCTCGGTTTGAAGCGCCGATACCTCAAGGGAAAGCGTACTGACCTCCTCTCGAAGCGGCGGAGTGAAACTTTTCCCCGCACAAAGGGACGTCGCACAACACAAAATACCCCACACGATGGACCTGAACATCATTCTACGCGGGATTTTACATAACCGCATGCGTTGTCAATGGTTTCTCGAAAACCTATATTGAGGCCCGACATGCATTTCGCGAACGGCGACGCATCTGCCGGTCCATTCGCGAAACCCGAAAGGAACGACGTGCGTGATACCGCCAGCGTTTCGAGCGAAAACGAAGCCAATTTAAAATGATCCGTATCCCCGCATCCGTAGCAAAGCACTGCCAGCAAAACCGCGCCCCCGCACAGCGGTATATGTAGACCATGAGGCTAATCGGTAGCAGCGAAAATCCCCAAAAACATCCCACATTCGAAAACATCGTAAACAATGCATCCCCTGCGGAAATTAATGCATTTTGTGTTAACCAGCGAACGGAGTCGATCACTAAAGCCACCCATGCCCAAAATAAGACACTACGGAATACGGCAAAAAATTCGGGAGAGGTATTGGGAATATCAAAAATCGGCAAGACAAGCTGAGGCGCAATCACCATAAATATGGCGGTCACCACACCGAAAATCCCCATCAATGCGAGCAACGGCCGAATGATTTTTCGTAAGCGCCGCATCTGGCCATTTCCGATATAGTTTGAACAAATGGTACAGACGCCCTTGCCGAGCCCATCCGTAAAGGACCAAAATGCAAGGTGAATGGTATGCGCGACCGAAAATGCAACGATCGCATCTGGCGGACAAACTTTACCGACAATTTGGAAGACCAGCGCTAAACCTCCCGCATTAAATAGAGAGTTAATCGCATTCGGAGTCCCGGACGAAAAGAGGCGCGTCATCAAGGGCCAACAAAAAATGGGCACATGCGTGTGGTAATAGCGTCGGAACGGACGCCGTAAAAAGAGGTAGAGAAAAATGGAAAATGCAACCATCTGCGCAATCCCCATCGCTAAGCCCGCACCGATAATCCCTAAGCGTGGAAATCCTCCGTGGCCTAAGATTAATAAATAATCGAGAACAATATTGACGACATTAGAGATGATCATCACAACCGGCACAATCCGTGTTCGACCAATCCCTAGAAAAAATGCTCCAATCGCACCATACCCCGCTAAATGAAATGGTAAGGTCAGAAGAATAATGGATAAGTAGGGCGCTCCGAGTGTGCTGTAAGCATCCGCCAACAGATCTTTACTGAAAATCGCACAGGGAATGAGCACCATATAATATCCAAAGGCTACGTAGAGAACCTGCCAAACAATACGCCCAATTTGACGATAACTGTGCGCGCCGTGACATTGACTGACAATCACCGTCGCCATCGCGATAAATGACATCATCGTCCGTACGTGTGTCCAATAAACGGTGTAGGCGCCGGTTGCAGCAACCATTGCTTCCGTCGAGTACCGCCCTAAAAACGAGCGATCGACAAGACTCATGAGGTAGTTTGACATCGCAGCGAGGACCATTGGCCACGAAAGGGTCCAAATTTCGGCAAAACTTCCGGGCTCATATTTTGTCAACCTCATGTATTCCAACAAGTAGCAACAACGGAGATGGATTTCAACGTAATTCTCATACCGAATACGGGATTTCCTAATCAATGCGTCAGCATCGTTTGAATTTTGATTGACTCGTGAACCCGATCTGCGAACAGTACGCACCTTATGGAAGGTGACATGCCGAGCCGTTGGAAACTGCAAGGACAAGCATTAGTGCTCGATTGCCCGATTTTTCAGGTCTACGCGAAACAGTTTGAACACCCGATCGATCATCGTCACGGGACTTTTTATACCATTGAGGCAAACGACTGGGTACAGGTGATTGCCGTAACGCCGGAACAACAGCTCATTTTGGTGAAACAATTTCGCTTCGGGACACAGGAATTTTCACTCGAACCTCCCGGAGGTATTATGGATACCGGTGAAGATCCGCTACATGCGGCGGCCCGAGAACTCCGTGAAGAAACGGGGTATGTCGGCCACCCCGGACGTGAATTATTATCGCTTTCCCCGAATCCAGCGATGATGAATAATCGGCTCCATATCGTTTTGATCGAGCAGTGCCGACGGATCGATACACAGCACTTAGACCCTAATGAAGAAATTACCGATACTTTAGTCTCGCCTGAGGACTGCCGGCGGTACATCGCCGAAGGTCAAATCAACCATGGCATTGCGGCGCTCTCACTACTGGTATACTTTTTCGAAAAAAATGGGTTTTGATCCACAGGCTTTTCGTCAACAATTTCCGATCCTAGCGACTCAGAACCGCTTTGGGAAACCGCTTGTTTACCTCGATAATGCCGCCACAACTCAGGTTCCTGAAGGCGTCATTCAAGCAATTGACACACACTTCCGCCGACAGAATGCCAACATTCATCGCAGCGTTTACGATCTCGGAACACAATCGGAGCTCATGTACGAATCGACGCGCCAAGCGGTTGCCGACTATATTCACGCAGCTTCAGTCGAGGAAATTATTTTTAACTCTGGGGCCACCGAAGGCCTCAATTGGATTGCCTCACAGTTTACCCACCTCACCCCTGAAGATGAAATTCTCGTCACCATCCAGGATCACCATTCCAATATTCTTCCCTGGCAGCGGCTATCGGCAACGGTGCGCTTCATCGGGATGACGCCGGAAGGGGATTTCGACGAAGATGATTTTCAAAAAAAGCTCTCATCGCGGACGAAAATTGTCTCCATCGCGCAGTACCACAATGTCTTGGGCACAGTAAATCCCATTCAAAGGATCGCACAAGCGGCACATCAGGTCGGTGCGCTTTGTGTTGTCGATGGTGCTCAAGCCCTTTTACATGGCCCGATTGATGTCCAAGAGATGGATTGCGATTTTTGGGTTACCTCGGCGCACAAGGCTTACGGTCCCACAGGCATCGGATTTTTATACGGAAAATCATCGCTTCTAAATAACTGCCAACCACTACGGTTCGGAGGTGGGATCGTCGAACGTGTTTTTACAGATCGTCCGGCCATCTTTCGGTCAATCCCAGAGCGCTTCGAAGCGGGTACGCCCAATATTATTGGTGTCGCGGGTCTCCGTGCTTCAATTCAGTTTTTAAACAATCTCGATTGGGACTCTTTGCAAAAATACCTTCAGCAGCTCCAACATGAACTCCTCGAACGGTTACTCCCAGAGGTCCAGGTTTTATGCCCCAATAACCATCGTATCCCGATCATCGCGTGGGTACAGTCCGATGTGCATCCCCATGACTGTGCGAGTATTTTAGATAGTGAAGGTATCGCGGTTCGTGCCGGTCACCAGTGCGCCTACCCCCTGATGCAACACCTCGGTATCACCGGATGTACCCGTGTTTCATTGGCTCCTTATAATACTCGAGAGGATATCGATCACCTCGTCCAGGGATTGAAAAAAATACACAAAATTCTGGGGCGAAAATCGTAGCCAAAAGTCGCTTGACTTCAAACGCGAAACTTCATATGTGTACGGAATATTGAATATTATGGCCGAAAAATCGATCGAACAAAGAGTTAAAGAAGTCATCGTCAATTCACTGAACGTAAGCGAGGATAAAGTGACGGACGATGCCTCATTTTTAGAGGATCTCGGCGCCGATTCCCTCAGTACTGTCGAACTGATGATGGCCTTCGAAGATGAATTTGAAAACGAAATCGAAGGCGGTATCCCCGAAGAAGACGCGGAAAAGTTACTGACCGTCAAAGACGTTGTGAATTATATTAAGAGCCGCCTCGCATAGTCCGTGCGCATGAGCGATTTACGCCGAGTCGTTGTCACCGGTTTAGGCGCGATTACGTCGCTCGGCCATAGTGTTTCTGAGCTTTGGTCGAACCTTATTGCGGGTCGAAGTGGTATTTCTAAAATCCGCCTCTTTGACGTTACGGGTTATCCCTGTCAAGTGGGTGCAGAGGTATCTGATTTTCGCCCAGAGGACTACATGGATCCCCGAGAGGCAAAGCATAGTGATCGGTTTACGCACTTAGCCTGTGGTGCGGTCCAAAAAGCAATCGATGACGGGAACTTTGACTTAAAGAACTTCGATCCCTACCGCGTTGGCGTAATTATTGGCACAGGGATCGGCGGCGTAACGACCATTCAACATCAGACCAAGCGGTTTCATGAGCTTGGACCATTACGGGTCTCACCGTTCATGATTCCGTCTCTCATTTGCAATATCGCCCCGGGGATGGTTGCGATTACCTACGGCTTCAAAGGCCCCAATTTTTCTGTCGTCACGGCTTGTTCTTCCGCCTCACATGCCATCGGAGAAGCCTACCACATGTTGAAACTCGGTAAGGCCGACGCAATCTTCACCGGTGGTTCCGAAGGTTCTATGACAGGCCTGAGCTTTTCAGGATTCTGCATGATGAAGGCGGTTTCGACGCATTTCAACGACACACCCGAGCGTGCTAGTCGGCCGTTTGATGCCAAGCGCGATGGGTTTGTGATGGGTGAAGGATCCGGCATTTTGTTATTAGAAACCTTGGAAAGTGCCCTCGCTCGCAAAGCAAAAATTTACTGTGAAGTCGTCGGTTACGCGGCCAGCGGTGACGCGCACCACATGACAAGCCCCGATCCAGAAGCAAATGGCCTTGCCAGTTGTCTCAAGAATCTCCTTCAAGAAACGAAACTCAATCCGCAGGATGTCGATTATATCAATGCGCATGGGACTTCGACCGCGCTCAACGACAAAACAGAGACGCTTGCGATAAAAAAAGTCTTCAAAGAATACGCTCAACATTTAAAAATCAGTTCCACCAAAAGTATGACAGGACATCTCTTGGGCGCCGCAGGCGCAATCGAAGCGATTGCCTGTGCCAAAGCGATCGAAACGGGAGTTGTCCCGCCAACAATCAATTACGAAAATCCCGATCCTGACTGCGACCTCGACTACGTTCCCAATCACGCAATTCAGCAACCTGTGAATGTCGCTATTAGCGAAAATCTCGGTTTTGGTGGGCAAAACGCAGCATTAATGTTCCAGAAATATCAGTAATGTTCACCTCCTGGATACTCAATAGTGTCGGCTGGCTTGTCGCACACCTTCCACTCCCGATCATTTCGCTCATTTGCTCGGTCGTCGGGCGTCTTTTTTTCTTTGCCTTTCGGCGTCGCCGCAAAATCACGATTGAAAACTTTCTGGGTGCTTTCCCCGGCAAAACACGCCGTGAGTGTAAAAAACTCGCCCTCCAAAGTTCCATCCGAATGGTCGAACTCGGCCTACTAGCGGTGGCGATGCCATTCCTCTCCGAGGAAAAGATTCGCCGTGCATTTACGATCGACGTTTCCATTCGACAGTGCCTCGAAGCCACAAAAAATCAACCAACACTCATTCTCCTCCCACATTTCTCGCAGATGGAGGCCATGACGGTTTTGCCGCTTCTAGTGCCAGAGCTCAAAGAACGCGAAATCGGTGTCATCTACCGCCCCTTTAAAAACAAGTCTCTCGAGGCCTGGATTCGAAAAACGCGGGGGCGCTTTGGCCTTCAATTATTAGCGCGGCACCAAGGTCTTCGCGAAGCACGAAAAATTCTCAAACACAAAGGGATTGTCGTCATTCTTTTCGATCAAAATGCGTGCGGTTCTGGTGTTCTCTGCGACTTCTTGGGCCATCTCGCTTCAACAACGCACCTGCCTGATGCACTCTATCGACAATTTCGCGGCCCGGTCTACATGCTCTTCCCCAAGCGCACGGGTGTTTTCCAGGCCCACTGCACCGTGGAACGTCTGGCACTAAACCCAGAAATTGGCGATCAGCGCTATAACACCGATGGCATCACGACGGCCATGAATGCGTGGCTCGAAAAGAAGCTCTTGTCGGATACCGCTACCTGCTGCGACTGGCTCTGGGTCCATAACCGTTGGAATGTCTGCAATCAACTCAACGATTGGCTCAGCTTGCCTCAATATCCGAGCATTGTAGATCCTTCTAAACTACGCCCGACGAAAATTTTTCTCTACATGCCCAATTGGCTTGGCGATGTCGTCATGCTCCTACCGCTTGTCCGAGCGGTCCGCTACGCTCACCCGACAGCAGAAATTTCGCTTGTCGCTCAACCGCACTTTGCACCGTTTTTGGAATTGTTGCGCGAACAATATGGACTGCCGGTCAACCAGGTTTTATCGTTGCCGAAGCGCGGCGTGATCCACTACAAGCTGCTTTGGCAATTCCGGGCTTTAGCGCCTGATATCTGTCTACGCATGTATAATTCTCTCCGGGGCGACATTGGGGCTTTGATTCTTGGGGCTCGACATACGTTCGCGTTGCGGTTTCCGAAAAAGAAGTGCCCGTTTTTCTGCAATTATGTTCTGATGACATTGCCCAATCCGGAGCACTCGCATCAGATGGAGGACCATCTCTACTTCGCACGCCGGATGGGGTACACCGGCATCTGCAATCGAACAGCCATCAAGACTGGCATTCCGCAGCGCAATGACATTGGTCTCATCTGCGGAAGCGCGAACCATAGTCCCAAGCGCTGGCCCGTCGAGCATTGGGTTGCGCTGATTCAGGAGCTTTTGCCGCAGATCGATGCGCGGTTTGTGCTTTTCGGCGGCAAACAGGATGTTCTCATTACGCAGGCCATTAAGGAGCGCTTTCCAAACAATCCGCGTATTGTTGATCGTGCGGGGAAGACCGACCTCTGCATGTTCCTTGACGAGCTTGCGCATTGCCGGCTGGTAGTGGGCAACGATACAGGGGGCGTCCATCTGGCAAACTTTATTAGTATTCCAACGCTTGTGCTCTTCGGCCCAACCAGTCCTGAAAAAACGCGGCCGGGTTATGATGCCCCTGTTACAATTTTACGTGCACCGGATCCTGAGCATTTCGAATCATTACGTCCACCAGTCGTCGCTGCCTCTGTTCGAGAAATATTTAAGAATTATTGACAATTTCATTTATACCTTTAGGATGGAGCGCGGAGTCGTTTATGTCTAAAGAGTTAATGGAACAGGTGATTAAGGATTTTGGGAATGAAATCGGTGCAGAGCTCGAAGTCGATGAGGACGCTTACTGCTGTCTCGCCGTCGGCGATGATATGCAAATCCACCTGAAGTTTAATGAGCATTTTAACGGTCTCATTTTTTATTCCGAGCTGGGCGAGCCTCCCAATTTCGGCCGAAAAGAAATCCTCCGCCACTACACCTATGAAAATGGACAGCCTACTTCCAACGGAATGACCTTTAGTTACGATGTCGAAAGTAAACAAATTGGTATGGCACGTCTTCTTTATAAAGACTTCATGGATCTTGAAAATTTTAAGAAAATTTTAGAAAAGTTCATCGAGCGTAACATACAAGAAAAAGAAAAAATGGCGACTTACCTTCAAGGAGAGCTCCCGAAAGACGAAATCCAGTTCACGGAAGAAGAACAAGAAGAAGCACCCGCTGGGCCAATGCTGTAAAATTTATCGGGATTTCTAAGCTTTTTGCTTGCTCCGCCGCGACGTTGCTTACATTTTCGTCCATTGCATTATGAGCGTAGACGTCCCGCCGAAGCAAAGCGATGCGTATGATTCCTCCAAAATTCAGAAGCTCGAGGGCCTCGAAGGCGTCCGTAAGCGCCCCGATATGTATATCGGTGATACGCTCGAACGTGGCCTCCATCACTGTGTTTTCGAGATCGTCGATAATTCTATTGATGAGGCACTGGCCGGTTTTTGTAAAAATATTACCGTAACACTCCATATCGATGGTTCCTGCTCGATCGAAGACGATGGCCGTGGAATCCCCGTCGATATCCATCCTAAATATAAAATCCCTGCACTCGAGCTCGTTATGACCAATCTCCATGCGGGCGGTAAGTTCGGGAAAGGTGCCTATCAAGTTTCTGGTGGATTACACGGTGTTGGAGCCAAATGCGTTAATGCCGTTTCTGAGGATTTTGAAGTCGAAGTACGCCGAAACGGGCATGTCTATTCGATGAGCTTTTCACGCGGTAAAACGACCAAGCCGATGACCATTACGGGAGATGCAACCAAGACGGGTACACGGATTACATTTTTACCCGATCCGGAGATTTTTGTCGAAACCCGTGAATTCCGCTATGACCTTTTAGCAAAGCGACTCCGGGAGCTCGCATTTTTAAACTCCGGTATTACCATCGCGATTAGCGATGAGCGTACGAATAAACGCGAGATCTTCAACTTCCGGAACGGGATCGCGGAATATGTCGAATTTCTCAATCGAGGGAAAGTCCCCATTCACAACGAAGTGATTGCGTTTTCGGGCAATGCCGAAGGTCACGGCGGAACGGTAACCGTTGACGTCGCGATGCAGTATACAAACACCTACAACGACCAGATTTGCGCCTATGCCAATTCGATCGGCAATGTTGAAGGCGGTACACACCTTTCTGGCCTACGCACCGCACTCACACGCGTCATCAACGCCTTCGCGAAGGCCAATAATCTCGTTAAGGATAAAGACCCACAGCTCACCGGTGATGATGTCCGCGAAGGTCTAACAGCGGTCATTTCCGTCAAGGTTCCCGAACCGCGATTTGAAGGGCAAACGAAAACCAAGCTCTCAAATAGCGAAGTTGATGGCATTGTCCAAAAAATCGTCGGCGATAACCTCAAATACGTCTTGGAGACCAAGGCCGGTCTTGGAAAGTCAATTGTCGAAAAATGTCTGAATGCCGCCCGCGCCCGTGAAGCCGCTCGTAAGGCCCGCGAAACCGTCCGTAAGAGTGCGCTTTCTGCCGGAGGACTTCCAGGGAAGCTCGCGGATTGTTCCGAAAAAGATCCAGCCAAATGTGAGCTCTTTATCGTCGAGGGAGATTCTGCAGGGGGATCTGCCAAGCAAGGCCGTAACCGGGCTACACAGGCCATATTACCGCTTTTCGGAAAAATCCTCAATGTCGAAAAAGCACGGCTCGACCGTGTACTGAGCAGTGAAGCGATCCGCATGATTATTACCGCCTGTGGAACCGGTATTGGCCAACATGACGATAGCGGTGGATTCGACGCCGATAAGTGTCGTTATCATAAAATTATCATCATGACCGATGCGGATGTCGACGGCTCCCATATTCAGACATTGTTGTTAACCTTCTTCTTCCGGCAGATGCGCGAACTCATCGAGCGCGGATACGTGTATATCGCTCAACCACCCCTTTATAAAATTAAACGCCGTAAGAAAGAACGCTATGTGGATAACGATGCTGAGATGAATCGTATCTTACTCGAACTCGGCGAAGAGGATGTAACGTTGATTCGTTTAGTCGATTCCCATGCCTTTTCCAAAGAAGAGGTTTCAAAAATTATCAGTATTTTTGCACGTATTGAACTGCTGGGAGCTAATATTCTTCGTCACGGCTGTCCTTTACCGCTCTATCTCGATCAACATACGCCCGAAAATGTTCTCCCCAAGTTCATCGTTCGTATCCGCTCAGGAAACGAGGAATCGTACCAGTTTTTGTTTAATGAAGATGAGCGCTTAGAGTTTTACACGGAGTATGGCATTACCGATCATATTTTTGAGGGTTCTGCAACGCGTGAACTCGAAATCGATGGCGTTAAAATTCGACAGCGGATTACCGTTCATGAAATCTTTGAAGCATCTTCCCTAAAAAACCTCCTCGATCAACTTACAGAACTCGGTCTCGACCTCAGTACCTTCGAGCCTACTAAACAACCACGTTACCACCTCGTTGAAAATATCGGTACCGATCACGAATCCGTTTTAGAGATGTATTCGGGGATCGAAATGGTTTCTAAAATCCGTGAACTTGGTCGCAGAGGCCTCTCGATCCAGCGCTATAAAGGTCTCGGAGAAATGAACCCTAAACAGCTCTTTGAAACAACGATGGATCCTACAACCCGTAAACTTTTGAAAGTCTCTATCGATGACGCGGCCGCCGCGGATCGTGTCTTTTCGATGCTTATGGGCGAGGACGTCGCTATCCGCCGTGCATTTATCGAGGATAACGCCCTTAACGCCTCGTACATTGACGCCTAAAATACTATGACCGAAAACACTTTAACTGAAAAAATTCTGCCGTCTGACATTAGCGATGTCATGCAACGGTCGTATATCGATTATTCCATGTCGGTCATCGTGAGCCGTGCGCTACCCGATGCACGTGATGGCCTTAAGCCTGTCCAACGCCGTATCCTCTATGCGATGCTCCGAGAGGGACTTGTAAATGCACGGCCCTTCGATAAGTGTGCGGGTGTCGTCGGTGAGGTTTTAAAAAATTATCACCCACACGGCGACTCATCGGTCTATGAAACCCTCGTACGCTTAGGGCAAAATTGGGTGATGCGGTATCCGCTCATCACCCCCCAAGGTAATTTTGGTTCCATTGATGGAGATCCCCCTGCGGCCTACCGTTACACAGAGTGTAAGCTCGAAAAGATTTCCGAAGACCTCTTGAAGGATATCGACGAGCAAACGGTCGACTTTCAGCCCAATTATAAAGAAAGCACAACGGAACCTACCGTTTTGCCCTCCGCGCTCCCGAATCTCTTGATGAACGGTTCGACGGGAATTGCGGTCGGGATGACCACGAATATTCCTCCCCACAACCTCGGCGAACTCATTGATGCGCTGTGCCGGATGATTGATGATCCGCTCACAACGGTCGACGACCTCTGCGGAATTATTAGGGGCCCGGACTTTCCTACCGGTGGATCGGTTATTGGACTCGAAAATATCCAAAAGTATCTACGTACTGGACGCGGCATTATTCGTAACCGCGGTGTTATTGAAGTTGAAACTCAGAGTAATGGTCGTGAACAGCTGGTCATTACGACGGTGCCTTACAACACCAATCGGGCAGCGATTGTCACACGGATTGCAGAGCTGATCAACGATAAGGTTATTGACGAAGCAAGCGATCTCCGCGACGAATCGGATGAAAACACGCGCATTGTAATCGAACTCAAGCGCAACGAATCGCCCCGGGTTGTCATCAATAAGCTCTGGAAGCTAACGCCGATGGAGTCGTCTTTTGGCGTCATTCTCCTTGCGCTCGATGGACGTCGACCGAAGCAGATGAACATTAAGGAGCTGCTTGAGTGCTATCTCGATCATCGTCGCGAAGTCATCTTCCGCCGGACACAATTCCGGCTCCAAAAGGCCGAAGCGAGGGCCCATATTTTAGAAGGTTACAAAGTTGCACTTGCGAATCTCGATGATTTCGTCCGTATTATCCGACAATCCAAAGATCGTGAGGAAGCCAAAGCCGAGTTTTTAAAACGCTATCCCCTCTCGGAACGCCAGGTAGATGCAATCTTAGAGCTGCGCCTTTACCAGCTCACGGGGCTCGAACAGGCCAAAATCGAAGAGGAGTACGCGAAACTTATCCAACAGATCGAGGAATATCGCCACATTTTAAATAACGAACAGCTCCTACTGGGCGTCGTCAAACAAGAGCTTTTAGCGCTTAAGGATGTGTACGCGTCGCCGCGGATGACCGTGATTTTACCCGCTGAAGACGAATTTCGCATCGAAGACGTCATCGCGAATGAAGGATGTATTGTGACCGTAACCGCTAATGGCTTTATTAAGCGTACGAGTAACGATGCATACCGCTCCCAAAAGCGCGGTGGCAAAGGGGTCATCGGCGCGGGGCAGCATGAAGACGATACGATTACCAATCTGCTCTCTGCGAGTACACACGATTATATTATGTTCGTCATGACAAATGGGCGCGTGTATGTCGAAAAAATTTACGAAATTCCCGAGGGAGCAAGGACGTCGAAAGGCCGTTCGATCGTCAATATCCTTGAAATGCAGCCCGATGAAAAGATCGCGGCGATGATCTGTTTCCCGGAATTTTCCGAAGAAAAACACCTCATTATGTGCACGAAGAAGGGCGTCGTGAAAAAGACCAATCTCAACGCCTATGCCAATTACCGTCGCGGCGGGATTATTGGGATCGAAGTCGATGAGGGCGACGATATTCTTTCGGCAAGACTCTCCAGCGGCAATGACGAGGTTGTTCTAATTACCCACAACGGTATGTCGATCCGCTTTAGCGAGACCGAGCTGCGGGATCAGGGACGAGCAACGCGCGGTGTTCGGGGCATTTCCCTCTATGACAACGATTACGTGGTCGCAATGACAATCGTCGACGACGCAGCGACTTTTCTGATTGCTGCCGAAAACGGTCAAGGGAAGCGCTCTTCCTTTGAGAGCTATCGTCTGCAGAAGCGGGCGGGACACGGCGTGATTGCGATTAAAATGGCCGCTAAAGTCGGTGTTGCCGCAGCCCTAACGGTAAGCGATACAGACGAAATTATGGCAGTCACCCAACATGGCCAGGCGATACGTTTCCCCGTGAAAGGAATTCGTGTGATTGGACGCACAACGCAAGGCATTCGGCTCGTCAACTTAGACAAAGGCGACAAACTCGTGGGAGTCAGCCGCCTTATCGAAGTCGAAGATTCTTAAAGGGCTACTTAACGAGCTGCAAAATCCACTCGGTCGACTTTAGGCCGTCCATTACAAATTGGACGCCAATCGCTATGAGAAATAGTCCCGAAAGACGAAACGCAAGCTTGAGGATAGACGGAGTGAGCCAGCGCGCACCCGCCGCTGTGAGGTATAAGATCGCGTACATCAGGAGAGCAACCATCGTCACCGCGAGTAAACAGGAGATACAGCAAGTATAATCCAAACACGTACCGCGGTTGGCAATGATGATCGTTAGTACACTGGGACCCGAAATGAGCGGAATCGCAATCGGCACAATCGATATGTCCGCACGCTTCTTTTTCTTCGTGCCCTCAACCTCGTTCTTACCCGGTATCTCGGGATCGCCTGAGCGCGCCATGCTAAATCCTGTTAGCAATAACAACACACCACCCGCAATCTGAAAGGCATTGAATTGTACGCCAATCGCCTCTAGGACCTGTCGCCCGGCTAAAACCGTTAGGACCATGAAACCCCATGAGACAAAACAGGCGCCACGCGCAACCCGTAGACGTTCTTTCTGTGTGTATTCGACCGTCATGCTAAGGTAAAACGCAACGACCGCTAACGGACAAACCCCTAAGAAAATCTGCCAAAAACAGCTCATATAGGTCCCAGTGTGAAGCCCGCTATCGGCGAGCGTTGTGAGGAGCACGCACGGATCCATGGTGTTATCTAAAGGGCATCGGATACCCTGTCAACTTTACAAATGCTCCTACTGACCACTGTGCACCTGAAAATATCCATCTCCCTTAGCATTGTAGCAAATCCATAGCAGCGATTTGGTTTCATGATGCCGTACAAAGAAGAGTAAATCACCGTGCTCCCAGGAGTAAACCCAATTGGAAAGGTAGTATTGATCCGACGTCCACCCCTCACCATCTCCTAAGTATGTGCTGTTCATTAGTATGTCTTTTTGAATTGCACGGTCAGTATCCAAATTACTTGGAATCTCGTAGTGGCTCAACTCGAAGCGCGTCCGGAGTTGTTCAAGATCCTCCGCATGTTGGTGGTAAAACTCCAATGGATTTTCGTCTGTCTCCGGGAAATAAAGCGTTAGGCATTGAAAAAAGTCTGCCGGTTGTTCTGCGTTGTCTGGAGAAACGACATCGAGTACCGCAACGGGGACTTGTTGCAGATAGGATAAAATGCCAAAAATATCATCGCCTTGTGTGGGACCTTCCTTAGGTGAACGCCGTTGAAGGACTTTCATGAGCGGCGAACGGAATTCCAAATTATGTACATCGAAATTGTCTTGGCTATAGGGGCCGATCTTGAGGCGATAGAGGCAACGTACGGTCGATAATACTTTTTCCTCCTCTTCCTTTGTTTCAGGGTGTAAATTATCGTGAATTGCTTGAATAAGTTCCTCTGGGAAGAGATTCGCACTCGCATGCATGGTCGGTATCCCGAGGAGAGTGAAGAGCAATATAAAAAATCTTTTTCCGATGTTGTTCGTACACATAGCCTAGATT
>CAMWJR010000013.1 GCA_947174645.1 uncultured Verrucomicrobiota bacterium
GCTATTACGCACTGTTTAAATGGTGGCTGCTTCTAAGCCAACATCCCTATTGTCTAAGTAAGTTCACCTCCTTTGTACCACTGAGCAGCGGTTTAGGGGCCTTAATCGGCGGTCTGGGCTGTTGCCCTCTCGACTACGAAGCTTATCCCCCGCAGTCTGACTCCCATGCTACACCGACCGGTATTCGGAGTTTGATAAGGGTTGGTACCCGGGTATGGGCCCTAGCCTTTTCAGTGCTCTACCCCCGATCGTCAGCGCATGAGGCTATACCTATATATATTTCGAAGAGAACCAGCTATAACGGAATTTGATTAGCCTTTCACCCCTATCCACAGTTCATCCGATATCTTCTCAAGGATAAACAGTTCGGTCCTCCACTCGATCTCACTCGAGCTTCAACCTGACCATGGATAGATCATCCCGTTTCGGGTCTATTGCCTATGACTCATCGCCCTATTCAGACTTGCTTTCGCTCCGCCTCCAGCCCGTAAAGCTTTAAGCTTGCCGTAGACAATAACTCCCAGACCCATTATGCAAAAGGTACGCCGTCACACCCTAAAGGATGCTCCGACCGCTTGTAGGCAGCTAGTTTCAGGTACTATTTCACTCTCCTAACAGGAGTTCTTTTCACCTTTCCCTCACGGTACTTGTTCACTATCGGTCGATATCGAGTATTTAGTCTTACGCGGTGGTCCGCGCAGCTTCACACGAGATTTCACGTGGCCCGTGCTACTTAGGAATTCCCTATGGTCACTTTCAATTTCGGATACGGGACTGTCACCCTCTATAGCTCCTCTTTCCAAAGGATTCTCCTATCGTCTGTGATCCAATGTTAGGCTCCTACAACCCCGCCGGGATAAATCCCAACGGTTTAGACTGTTCCCATTTCGCTCGCCACTACTTTGGGAATCGCTTTCGCTTTCTTTTCCTCTGCTTACTTAGATGTTTCAGTTCAGCAGGTTCGCTCCATACACCTATGGATTCAGTGTATGGTGACGGGACATTACTCCCGCCGGGTTCCCCCATTCGGACATCTCCGGATCAAAGCGTATGTGCCGCTCCCCGAAGCTTATCGCAGCTTGTCACGTCCTTCTTCGCCTGATATCACCAAGGCATCCACTGACTGCCCTTTATAACTTTCTCTCGCCTGTTTTGTTAACATTCTAGACGTTTTTCTCTCAGTTATTGTATAATCCCACAATACATTGAACTTTCAAAGAACAAAATTCTCTCTGCCATAGTGGCATCTTACTCGACGGTTTTCACTTCGAAACCGAAGTCAACCCTAAAATTTCCACCCAACCCTGGTGGGCCCAGGTGGACTTGAACCACCGACCCCACGCTTATCAAGCGTGTGCTCTAACCAACTGAGCTATGAGCCCAAAAAATTTCATCGCCTGGTGGAGCCGATCGGATTCGAACCGACGACCTCCTGCTTGCAAAGCAGGCGCTCTACCAACTAAGCTACGACCCCAAAAGTACATAAGTCGACGATTCTATACTTCAACACTCGAATGTTAAAGTAACAGACAATTACAAAGAACAAAAAACTACTTTGTGGACCTTCAGGCTCGATTCGTAAAAACGAATTTCGACCAATATTCCTACAACAATCAAATGATTGGCGGAATTTCTCCTTAAAAGGAGGTGATCCAGCCGCAGGTTCCCCTACGGCTACCTTGTTACGACTTAGTCCCAATCACCAGCCTCACCTTAGGGCACTGCCTCCTCCGAAGAGGTTCGCTCATGCACTTCGGGCAAAACCGGCTTTCATGACTTGACGGGCGGTGTGTACAAGGCCCGAGAACGTATTCACGGCGCCATAGCTGATGCGCCATTACTAGCGATTCCGGCTTCATGAAGTCGAGTTGCAGACTTCAATCTGAACTGGGCCCGGCTTTATAGATTTGCTCCACCTCGCGGTCTTGCGTCTCATTGTACCGGGCATTGTAGCACGTGTGCAGCCCTAGGCGTAAGGGCCATACTGACCTGACGTCATCCCCACCTTCCCACGTTACCGTTAGTCCCCTTAAAGTCCCCAGCCGAACTGCTGGCAATTAAGGGCGAGGGTTGCGCTCGTTGCCGGACTTAACCGAACATCTCACGACACGAGCTGACGACAGCCATGCAGCACCTGTGTATCGGCTCCGAAGAGAATGTTGCTTTCACAACACGTCCAATACATGTCAAGCCTAGGTAAGGTTCTTCGCGTAGCATCGAATTAAGCCACATGTTCCACCGCTTGTGCGGGCCCCCGTCAATTCCTTTGAGTTTTAGCCTTGCGGCCGTAGTCCTCAGGCGGTATACTTATTGCGTTAGCTTAGGTCCCGAGACGGTCGAATGTCCCGAGATCTAGTATACAACGTTTACGGCGTGGACTACAAGGGTATCTAATCCTTTTTGCTCCCCACGCTTTCGTGCATGAGCGTCAGTATTTGTCCAGTAAGCTGCCTTCGCCATGGGTGTTCCTCCTAATATCTACGCATTCCACCGCTACACTAGGAATTCCACTTACCTCTCCAAAACTCTAGCCAAGTAGTTTCAAACGCGGTACGGGGTTAAGCCCCGCATTTTGACATCTGACATACCTAGCCGCCTGCGCACCCTTTACGCCCAGTAATTCCGAGTAACGCTTGCAGTCTCCGTATTACCGCGGCTGCTGGCACGGAGTTTGCCACTGCTTCCTTTTTAAGTTAACTCAAGCTGGGGTATGAGCCCAGTTTTTGCTCCTTAACGACAGGGGTCTACAATTCGAGAACCTTCGTCCCCCACGCGGCGTTGCACCATCAGGCTTTCGCCCATTGTGAATGATTCGAAACTGCTGCCACCCGTAGGTGTGTGGACCGTATCTCAGTTCCACTGTGGCTGATCATCCTCTCAGACCAGCTACCCGTCTTTGCCTTGGTGGGCCGTCACCCCGCCAACAAGCTGATAGGACGCGAACCTCTCCTCTAGCGCCATTACAAGCTTTAGTATCCCTTCCATGCGGAAGGAAACCACATCCGGTATTAATTCACCTTTCGGCGAGCTATCCCCGACTAAAGGGCAAGTTGTTCACGTGTTACGCACCCGTTTGCCGCTCTCATCATCCCCATTCATCCGAAGACTCATGGTGATAAATCCCGCTCGACTTGCATGTCTTAGCCACGCCGCCAGCGTTCACTCTGAGCCAGGATCAAACTCTCCATTAGTTAGAAAGTTTGCTCCCTTATCTTTCTTAAAAATAAGGAATTACTATTTTGTATTCTTTTCAGAATTTATTCGTGAGCCGAATAAATCGCACAAGTAACTTTCAAAGAACAACCACTGTCATGATCCTCCCGCTCCTCAGAGCGATTGTTTTCACAACAGGCCCCAGATCACTGGAACAGGGATCAATCTGAAAACCCCAGAATCGAAGTCAAGCGTTTTTCAAAAATTTTTTCCGGAGGAATTCTCCCCCGCTTCAAAGCTGTATTTGTCATCCATTTCATCTCTTAAAAACACAATCCGCCACCTAAGGGCAGCGGACCTCGTAATCGATATTTTATAACTCTACTTCGTCAAATACGCCGCCGTGCTTTCCGCGGTTGGTTTCATCGCCGGAGCACCGGAATGCCAGTTTGCAGGACAAACTTCGCCGAATTGCTCGACATGTTGAAGTGCATCAATGAGTCGCAGTACTTCATCAACATTTCGACCAAGTGCCATATTGTTCACGCTTGCATGCTGAACAATCCCCTTCTTATCGACAATGAAGAGTGCTCGGAACGCGACTTGATCGGCCGGCGTTAATTCAGGGATCGCGGCTTCTGAGGATTCCATAAGCGAAGCTGCCGACGTCAGACTCTCCAATCCTGGAAGCGACGCCACTTTAGACTGTAGGAGATTTTTAACCGCTTGCACTTGCTGCAACTGATGTGTCAGCGTTTGCTTCAATGCACTCACAGGGACCTCGCCATCGAGCACACCATAAGCCCGCGCGACCGTTTTATTGATATCCGCTACCACTGGGTAGGTGATGCCCTGGACACCGCCTTGCGTTTTCGGCTGATTGAGCCAGGCAAGGTGCGCATACTCAGAATCTGTTGAACATGCGATTATTTGTGTATCGCGCTTCTGAAACTCCGGTAACTTATCTTGAAATGCATGGAGCTCCGTCGGACACACAAACGTGAAGTCCTTCGGGTAAAAAAACAGAACGATGTAATGTTTCCCAATAATGGAGCTCAGATCAAAATCAACAATATCGCTACCGTTAACAACCGCCTTCGCCTGAAAAACCGGCGCCTTTTGATTCACCAAAGTCATAGAAAATTTCTATAGCATTTAATTCAGGAAGTAAAGCCGAGAAGTACATGTACTCTTTGTACTCTTTTCGAGCTCAAAAATAAAAAAGAGCCCCCGAAGGAGCTCTAATTTTCGTGATCAAAATCTGCAATTAATACCGCGCCCGATAATCATAACCTCTGGCACGGGTATTGTATTTGCTCCATTTACGGCGCCCGTTGTAGGCGTTAGGGAAAATGTTTTTTTGATACACGCGATTATCGTTGTACGAAAGCGGTGTCGATTGTCGTTTTTCAAGCTCCTTAATACGCTTCGTCAACTGCTCGATTTCGGCGTTGTGTCGGATATTGATCTGGTCTAACTCCGCATTGTGCGCTAAAGCGTCAATGATTCGTTGCTCATCTTTTGCTTTTTGCAGTTCACGCTCACGAAAATCCATCGCTATTTTCAGAACGTTATTCATATCAGCACTGATATCAGGCGTAGCTTCATCGGTATTTGTTTCTGTTTTTGGAGCTTCCGAGGCGGGTTCTTCTCTCGCCGCTTCGTTTGATTCAACAGCCGAGATCTCACTCGAAGGCGTCTCCTCGATAAGCGTCGATAGATTTTTCATATTTTCCTCAATAATCGCATGGAGACGGTTAAGCTCATCGGTAACGTGGTTCGCCTCCTCAGGAATAGCCTCAGTACCCTTTGCTTCGGATTTTTGCGCCCTCACTTTGTCAATCATAGCTTGCAATCCCTCACCTGTACTGAAATCGAGAAAGCTAATAATTCCAATTTCGGGACTCCCTTCATTCTTTGCAGCACCCGCATGTTCCTGAGCCGTTTCTTTGCTCTCCGCATAGGGATTGGGCGTTCCAGGCCGTATGATTGTTACAGGACGCGAAGGCCGAGGAATAGAATTGCCGAGTTGAGCGCGATCTTCATCCACGACACCTACACTCACATCTAAAATGACAGTTGGCACAGAAGGCGCCACCTCTGGTTCCTGGGCCACTTCTTCTTTCTTGGGTTGCTCAGAAGACTCATCGGTAGCACCATTGGCACGTGCATGATCGAGTACTTCCTGTAGCGGCGCTACGAGGTGATCATGCCCATAAGCCTGCGCTTGATGGACGACATCGCCCTTTGAGGTGTTAAGCAGCACGTTTGCACCGGCTTCGAGTAAGATTTCGACCGTGCTAAGGTGTCCTTCGCGGATCGCCGCGTGCAACGGTGTGCGGCCCCGATCATTAAGTGCATTGATAGGAGCACCGTGCGCAATGAGATAACGAACTACCGTGTCGTTACCGGCAAAAGAGGCGACATGAAGTGGACTTATCAGCCAATCTTCGGTTTTGTCAGTAATGAACTCTGGATGTTGTTCCAGAATTTTTAAAGCATTTTCATTACCTTCAGGAGTGTTTTCGCTAATAATATCAAACAACGCCTCGAGCGCAGTTTTCTCTGGCGCAGCTGCTTCCTCTTTCACTTCTGCATCAACGGGTTCTTTCTCGTCATCTGCGTCGCTGCTCGAAAGATCGGGACGCGGCATTTCCGCTTCCGCAGCTGCTAACAACGCCTTTTGTGCATCTCCCGCTTTTTCCGTTGCGATCGTCTCCTCACCAGAGGCATCCGTCCCAATTTCGCTTGCGGAATCCCCAATCACTACCCCTTCCCCCTCAGAGCCCGACTGCGTCACTTCAGAAGTATGAGTCGATGTCGCCGTTACTTCTGGTGAAACCGTCTCAGACGATGTACTAGTCACGGTCACCGCGCCCGACACCACCTCTGAGGAAATATCGCCACTTTGCTGTGACGCCGCATCCGTCGGCCGTAATGCTGAGGCAGTATCTCCATAGAGTCCACTTCCCCAGACGCTCAAGAACGCGAATGACAATTCCACTATACCAAGGTTTATTTTCCCACTTGACATAAATGCCCAACCAGGGGAAACTCAAAAAATTTTTCGAAACGCCGCAAGACTTTTTCTTCAAACTTTCACATAACTCTTTCCGTGAAAAACACAAAAAGCGCCCTCGGACGCCTCCTGCGAATCGATTCAGAAATCAAACAACTCCGCTCCGCACCAGCTACAGAATCTCTTTCAGCTTGGCTCCCGCCTTAAATTTAATGTTCTTTGAGGCTTTGATTTGGATCTTTGCCCCTGTTCTCGGATTTACACCGGTGCGTGCACCACGAGTCCCAACAGAAAACGTTCCAAAACCCACAATTTGGACATTACCATCTTTCTTAAGCCCATTTGTAAGCGCTTCCAGAACGGAATTTAACGTCTTTTCGGCAAAAATTTTCGTTAATTTCGCTTCCCCGGAATTACTACCACCTGTCCCCTGGTTCAAGAGCTCATAGACTTCGTTGATTAATTCTGACTTATTCATTGTTATTTAAATGTTTCACTCAGCGTATTTTTTTCCTCTACCTGTCAATCTTTTATTCCGCTTCACCACAACTATCGCAGAGATTTTACAATTGCGCAAAAACGGCTTGCCTTTTGCCAATTTTTTTTAGCAATTGCGGCGTGGCCATCGTGTCAACGCGCCTGAAGGCGTCTAAATTCATGCTTAAGAGCAAAATCACACATTATGACAGAAGAAATAAATCAACTAAAACGTGGGCGCGTCTCTGGTAAAGCGCGAGCCCCAAAAAAGAATGCAACCGTCGGCGAGATTTCCGATCCTACCAGTGTGTTAAACGATAGTATTTCGCAAAAAAACAGTCCGTCGTCTTCACAGCAGGCTGAGGTCTTGATTCAAGAGACGACAGTGGAAAGCGCGCCAACTGGGAAAACAACAACCGTTGACGAGGTTCTTGTCGATGAAGTACTCGACTCAAAACCCAATCGACGCCCTCGAAATGATCAACGAAACCGTCGTCGTGATGCCAATCATCACGATACTAAGACATCGCATGACCGTTCTTCACGTCGCCCGGAAGGGTCCGCTCCTCGGACAACCGAAAATCCGTCTTGTAGCCGCGACGGACAGTACAAGGAATGTGCCTGCTGTCACGCACTGAAACGCGCATGGTGCAAGTTGCTCGAGTTTTTAGGTTTTAAGTCGAAGCATCCTCACACCCATAGCAGTAAGGGCGGCACAGGTGAGAATCGCCATCGTCGACCTTCCAGTAACGGACGGCGACCACGCAATAACCGCACAAAATCTGAATAGTGGCATGGTGACGCCGTGTTGTGTCATTCAAGGGCGAACCTCACTACGAGGCGATATCGCTATCAGTGGCTCTAAAAACGCGGCGCTACCCATTTTGGCGGCAACACTTTTAACCGATCAGCCATGTGTACTTCATAACGTCCCTGAACTCACGGATGTTGCCAACATGTTGGAAGCACTTCGGTTGCTGGGTGCTGAGGTTATCTCCGTGGGCCCGAGAAGTTGGTCAATCTGTGCGAAGGACGTTCACACGGACGCCAGAAACCCAGTCGTTCAACATTTACGGGCTTCGGTTTGTCTGTTGGGAGCACTTTTAGGGCGAAAGCGCAGTGCCTCGGTTGCGATGCCAGGTGGGTGTAAGTTGGGCGCACGACCTATTGATCTCCATCTACGGGCATTTCATCGATTAGGTGCACAGGTCCACCAGCCAACAGGGTACGTTTCCCTCCAAACTGATTACCTGACGGGAACGGTTTTATCGATGCTGGGACCCCGAGGGCCATCGATGACGGGTACTTCAAACGCCGTTATGGCTGCTGTATTGGCGAAGGGGACAACGGTTATTCGCCACGCATCACGCGAGCCTGAAATCGCTTCGCTTTGTCGAATGCTCAACCAGATGGGCGCCCGAATTACAGGGCTGAACAGTGGGACGTTGATTGTCAAGGGAGTTCCATTTCTCCATGGGACTTCGTTTACAGTTCCTCCCGACCGCATCGAAGCCGGAACATTTATCATTCTGGGGTACCTTCGCGGTACCCCGGTTCGTGTTCATGGACTGACGCCCCAATTTTTGACAGAAAATTTTCAAGGCTTCTTTGATGCGATTCCGTCGGCACGACGACATAGTTTTTTCCATGATGGTGCCTTTGAAGTTCACCGAATTGAAGATCTTCCAGGGCTCGACATCTGTACTTTACCCTATCCGGGATTTCCGACAGATCTACAGCCACAAATCTCGGTACTGGCGTCACAAGCAATAAGCGCAAGTCGCGTCCGCGATACGGTTTTTCCGCAACGTTTTGCCCATATCCCAGCATTTCGCCGTTTAGGCATCCAGGCAAAAGTCGAGCATGATACTCTACACCTCGCGCCCCATTCTACGCTGCATTCAGGCGAAGTAACGGCAACAGATCTGCGTGCCGGTGCGGCGCTTTATCTAGCGGGCATTTTGGCCGATGGATCGACAACTGTTTTTCGGCCGGATTACGTCGACCGCGGTTACGAGCATTTTGAGGAAAAACTCCAAAAGCTCGGTGCAGAACTCACACGCCTCAGCTAATAAGGCGAAAAGACAAAAAGGTTGCAGCCGCCAGCAAAAAGCACACGCTCGCGGATGCTATGTTAATGAACGCTAAGTTGCTGGAGCTTTATCAACAGCAGATCAAAAACGAGTTCGAATCGGCCTACATCTACCTCGGCATGGCGGCTTATTTCGAGACCACGCCGTTCCACGGTTTTGCACAGTGGATGCACATACAGGCCAAAGAGGAAACCGAGCACGCGATGCGCCTTTTCCGTCACGTTTGCGATCGCGGACATCAGGTCGAATTACGCCCAATTGCGGGACAAAAGACCGCCTACGGTTCACCGCTAGAAGCCTTTAAAGAATCTCTCGCGCATGAACGCCTTGTAACCCAAGAAATTCACGAAATGTACCGGACAGCGGTCACGCTAGAAGATTTTCCGGCGCAAGTCGAATTGCAGTGGTTCATCAACGAACAGGTCGAAGAAGAGCGCAACGTACAGGATATGATCGATAAGATTGCAGCAGCCGAAGATCGCTTCCCGGCGATGTTGGCAATCGATCGTATTGCTGGACAACGCGATGAATAATGAATCTCTGCGTCTTAGGTGCCGGCGACGTCGGAGCGTTTATATGTGAGCGCTTTAGTGTAGCTCACGACATTACGGTGATCGAACAAAACCCGGCAGTTGCCCGTAACGTCGATAACCTCTACGATGTCCGGGTAATTTGCGCTCATGGGTGTTCGGCAAAGGTACTGCTCGAGGCCGGCGTCGGGCGTTGCGACTATTTCATTGCCATGACCAGCGACGATCAGTCCAACATCCTGGCATGTTCGATCGCGAAGGCCCTGGGCGCCAAAATGACGATTGCTCGCGCCAGCGATAAGACCTATACCGACAACTCTTTGCTCAACTACCAAGCGCATTTTGGCATCGATAACTTCATTAATCCGGAGGCGCTCTGTGCTTTTGAACTCGCGAAAGAGATCCGCAGTCCCGGGCGCGTTGCCGTCGAGCGCTTTTCGAATGGCCTTATCGAAGCTCAACGGATTGCAGTGAGTGCATCGTCGTCGCTGGTCGGTAAATCGCTCCAAGAAATCCGATTTACACCAGGGGTCCGGATTGGGTGTATCTATCGCGGCGACCACTACGAGTTTGCGACTTCGGCGACACGCATTATGGTCGGCGATCTCGTCACGATTTTTGGCCCGAGCCAATCCGTAAATAGCGAGCGTCAGCGCCTGGCTCCCGAACGCTACCAAAGTGCGCAAAGTGTTACTATTTTTGGTGGTGGCGAGACGACAATCGCACTGGTCAAGGCACTACTTTCCGCAAAATTTAACCTCCGCATTATCGAGAATGATCTGGCAACTTGTCAAACACTTGCGGAACAGTTTCCATCTGTAACGGTCATTCATGGCTCTGCGACTTCCGTCAATCTTCTTCGTGAAGAACAAATCGGCTCCGTAGATTATTTTGTCGCCTGTACGGATCGCGATGAAGATAACATCATGTCGTCGCTTCAGGCAAGCCACATCGGCGCTAAGAATATCATGTTCGTCGTCAACAAAGGCGACTACGACCGGATGCTAAAAGACATCAGTTACAAGCTGGGGATCCAAAAGTTTGTTTCGCCGCGAATCGCAACCTGTCTCGAGCTCGAACATTACCTTTCGGGCAAAAAATGCTGGGAAATTTCCTCCTTTAACGACCATTCGGGGCACTTTGTTCAACTCGAAGTCGCCGCACATAGCCCCTGTATTGGGAAAATGCTTAAGGAGATCACGTGGCCCCAAGGCGCTGTTGTTATTGCGCTTTGCCACAATTTCGAAACCAAGGTACCTGCTGCGGACGATATCATTTGCGCTGGCGATCATATGGTCATCGTTGTCCCTACTGACAAACAAGAGCAACTTGAAGCGCTTTTTCTCTAGGCTTCACTTTCTCCATAATAAATTTTAAAATGCTTTCAGGATGGGATGGAGAAAGGTCATTTTGTGGGCAATTGTCCTGTGCGCGGGTTGTCAAACGGCACGTGATTTGCCACAAACGGATTTTCAGTTCTTTATCGAGCAGTCCCCACGTACGGGAGGTCTCATTTGGTCACACCGCCTACAGCTCCCGATCAGCAAACTTCAAATGCCAGTTTGTGCACAACCGATTTTGTTAGCAAGCGATATCGCGCATGTCAGCCGCTCGGAATCCAATCTCGGCCCATGCCTCATATTTCACCTCAAGCAACGCGCGATGATCCAGTTCTGCCAGCTCGCGATGGAAGGCATCGGGCGTAAGATCGTCCTTTGCGTAAATGGCCAACCTCTTGGCGTCTCTTCCCCACTTCAATCTGAAAACTTCGAAGGCACGATAGCGATTTTTCCAGAAGTTGCCGACACACAAATCGATGTACTCATTAAAGAACTCAACGATACCCTCGTAAGGCTCCAAAAACTCCAACAATGATGTCATTTTTTCGTTCATTTTTTCGACAACGGTTTCAATCGATTGCCCCAAGTATCCGACGTATCTATGCTTCCCCACGTCGCAAAACCGCTACTAGCAGTAGCCGTTCCGCAGAAGATGTACTGGATTATTGGCTCTACAAAGCGATCGATATGGCGGCTTCGGACATCCACTTTGAGCGCTACAAGACTTACCTAAAGGTACGTTACCGGATTGATGGGAAACTCCAAACGATCCGCCAGCTCGCCATACCGTTGCATAGCGGGATGATCACGCGCGTTAAAATCTTAGCAAATCTCAAGATCGACGAAAAACGGATACCACAGGACGGCCGATTTTCCCTCGTCTACAAAGATCAAAAGTGGGATATTCGTGTTTCGATTATTCCAGGATATTTCGGTGAATGCATGGTATTACGCCTACTCAATGTCGGATCGGAAAAGATTTCACTTCAAGGCCTTGGCGCCCGACCTCAAGATGTCCAATTGCTGGCGCAGCTTACCGCGGCTCCCAATGGGATGATCGTCGTCGCGGGCCCTACAGGGTCGGGGAAATCGACAACGCTCTACGCCATCATTCGCCAAATCGCGTCTCCGGAACGTAAGGTGATCACCGTAGAAGATCCTGTGGAGTACCAATTACCCGGTATCAGTCAAGTCGCGGTCAATGAAGCCATTGGAATGACATTCGCCACCGCTCTTCGTTCGCTCCTTCGGCAAGCTCCCAATATCATTTTAGTTGGCGAAATCCGCGATCGCGAAACCGCCGAAATCGCGGTACGTGCCGCACTCACCGGACATCTCGTCCTGACTACTGTACATGCGAAAAACGCCATCAACGTCATTACGCGATTTTTCGACTTCGATATTCCTCCCTACCTCATTGCCGCAACGCTACGGGCAGTTCTCTCACAACGTCTCGTTCGGACGCTTTGTCCCCACTGTCTTCAAATCAAAAGATTTGACCCGGAAAAATTTTCAACAATCGCCCCTGAGGTCGTACTTCCACCTTTCAACAAAATCCGTGTTGGCGAATCGATAGGCTGTGACCAGTGCTCGCATACGAGCTATAAGGGCCGACGTGCTATTATGGAAATTCTGCCGATCAGCGAAAATATCCGCAAAATGATTGACCAACGGTGTAGCGAAGACGCAATTCGACAACAGGCCCAAAGTGAGGGCATGGAAACATTACGTGACATCGCAATACAGCACTATCTCAACGGCACACTGGGCGAAGAGGCACTACGGTCGCTGCTCGCGGAAGTTGCCTAATTACTGCTCGTAACGCAGGGCCTTTGCGGGATCGATATGCGCGGCTTTAAATGCGGGAAGCAGTCCCGCAACGATACAAATTAACAAAGCAAATGTGCTAATAATCACCAGGTCGCGGATCTCATAAGCCACAGGCAGATGGGTAAATTGCGACAAATAATGCTGTGCGTTCTCCCAATGCAACACGTGGTAGAGCCAGCGGACAATGGCATCGCGGTAATGGAGCACCGTAAATCCCAAAGACAGTCCACCGGTGACACCAAGCACGCCAATCAAAATGCTCTGGAGACAAAAACAGCCCATGATACCCCAAGAGCGTCCTCCCATAGCAATGACAGTCCCGATTTCGCGGGTCTTACGCACGACATTCGTGATGAGCATACTCGAAATGGAAAAGGATGCGACCAGCAGGATGAACAGAAGTACAAAAAACATCATCGTCTTTTCCCAGCGCAGCGTGAATAGGAGATCGCGGTTGCTATGCATCCAATCGACGACAACGTATTCTGATCCCAATTCCTGTTGCAATGCCCGTACCAACGGTTCGAGCGATACGCCTTTATGAACCCTTAACGTCATCCCGTGGATTTCGTCTTCCAGCTCATAGAGTTTTTGCATACACGTCAGGGAACAAATGACGGCGTCGCGCGCGTAACTCTCAGCACTAAAAAATCCTGCTACTTTCAACTCTTGAGGAAAAATAATTTCGTCGTGCGTCAGGCCCTCAAAAGAAACTGGCGAGTAGATTGTCACGGTATCGTCCAATTGAATCCCGAGGCGTTGTGCGATATTTTCACCGATTACGACCTGATCATCGGCGAGTTTTAAGGATGAATTGGGCGTCAACATGTGCTCCAATCCAGTCACCATCGGCTCCTCCGCCGTAATACCCTTCGCGTACGCAAAAGCCGGCACATCGTCATACATCAACATAACCATCCCCTGCACGT
>CAMWJR010000014.1 GCA_947174645.1 uncultured Verrucomicrobiota bacterium
GATGAAGACGTTGCAATGGGCTTTAATCCGCAATTTCTCTGCGATCCGCTCAAGGTCCTGACGAGTGATGAGATTGCCTTCGAATTCAAAAACGAAATGAGCCCCGGCGTTATTCGGACAAATGACGACTTTAAATGTGTCATTATGCCCTTACGCATCAACTAGAACAATGAGCGCACTATCGCCGATCAAAATCGCGCCACTACGCTTTGTCTTTACAGGCATTGCGGGATTGCTGTGTCTCCTATTGCCGCGGCTTTTTCTCGCACCGCATCTCCAGGCCCTGTCGCCACTCGCTCGGGAATCTCTTTTAGAAGTAGCTGTTGGAATAACGGCGTTATCTTGCGGATTTCTCGGCATTCGCCTTAACCTCTTTCGCGACTATCCATCGGTGAATCCACTGCCGCTATATCGCCGTCAACTCTGGGCGAGCTTAGGTTGTATGGCGCTTCTATGGCTAGGAATTGTCATTCTGATTACGCCACTTTGGGAAAGCCTATTAGATTACTGGCAATATCCATCGGTCCCACAGGGGATTTTGCTACTCCTACAGAACACAACGGAGGTGTGGCCTGTTCTCGGGGTTTCTGTTGCGGCGGTTATTCTCGCGCCCATTGTCGAAGAAATCGGTTTCCGCTACTATTGTTATCGTTACTTGAAAGGCCTTTTTCGGGGACCGTATTGCGCGGCGCTGTTAACGGCTTGGTTATTTGCGCAACTTCATGGTAATTTACGGAGTTTCCCAGGACTATTTTTGTTTAGCCTCCTGTTGACGTGGCTGTACGAGCGATCCGGAAATCTGTGGCCCGCCATTTTTGCGCACGCGGCTAACAACGCTTTAACCATCCTCTTAACGGTTTGTGGAAGCACAATTTTTTGAGTGGATTTGTCCAACGCCCGAAGCACTGATACGACAGGGTGAAGTTTTTGGCAAAACGCTTCAATCCGGGGATGTTGTTGCCTTAGAGGGCGACCTAGGCGTCGGGAAAACAACCTTTGTCAAAGGGATCGCGCGTGCACTAGGGGTTACAGAACCCATTACCAGTCCTACCTTTAATATTGCTTCGATCTATTCCGGTACAAAAGTAACGCTGGTTCACATCGATGCTTATCGTCTGGAAGTTGGAATGACGATTGATATCTTGGAATACGTAATGCCGCCCTATGTTGTTGTGATTGAGTGGCCCGAGCATTTTCAAGAACTCAAAAGTACACATCGTGTGACTTTTTCCGTCGATATCGAGGGCGTTCGACATCTAGCGGTCACGGGAATATAAGTGTTGTATTCGCTCGAGATTGGTTAAGATAAAAGTATGGCACGTGCGGTCCGTAAACGCTGGCGTCTCTTAAAGGTCGCGAAAAACTGTTTTCTGACGGGGCTCTTTTTATTGCTTCCGCTCGGAGTGACTGCAATTGTTGTCGGACTCTTACTCGATTATGTTGGCTCGCCGGTGAGTTCATTAATCCTCGAATCGCTCGGTCTCGAACTTCCCGATAAGTTCTGGATGAGTACGATTGTGAACCTCGGGTCGACGATTCTTGTTGTCGGACTGGTAACGCTACTGGGGTTTGTCTCCAAGTATTTTTTAGTCCGCATGACCGCAAAGTTGTTAGGGCTCATTGAAAGTCTGATTAATAATGTACCGTTTGTGAGCTCCGTTTACAAGACCGTCAAGCAGGTCGTTGATACATTCAATAAAAATCAAGAGGCGGTTTTTCAGGCGGTGGTTTTAATCGAATACCCGCATAAAGGGATGTATGCGTTAGGGTTTTTAACGAGTGAGACGCGGGGGGAGGTTCAGGTCAAAACGCAGCAAAATGTTGTCAACGTCTTTATCCCGACGACGCCGAATCCGACGAGTGGATTTTTGTTATTTGTCCCGAAAGAAGACGTCGTTGTGCTCGAAATGAGTATTTCGGACGGCATGAAGATGATTATTTCAGGGGGCGTTGTGAATCCCGAATACCCGCCGAAACCCAGTGGAGCGGAAAAAGTGTCACCCGAGGATTGCCAAAGTTAAAAAAATGCAATCGTACGATCGGACATGGTCGGCGAGCGTTTTTTTATTTTCGGTAGCGATGCCTTCACGGTTCTCAATCGCGGAGAGGCAGTTTTAGAGGCACACCAAAGTCAAGAAATTGAGGTCATTTCGAGCGAAGCGACAAAAGTTGCCGAGGTTGTTGCAGAGTTAAAACGGGTCCATGAGGCGCTTCGAACGCCGTCGCTCTTTTCCGAGGAAAAATTCGTCTGGTACCGTGGGGTATCGTATCTCAGTGACAGTGTGATCCTGAAATCAGAGGCTGTTCTGGAGTGGATCGAAGTTGTGCAGCAGACTTTAGAGACCGTGCCCACTGGATTTTTATTAACGGCAGGAGCTTGTGACCGCCGACAGAAAGTTGTGAAATGGTTTTTAGAACATAGTCGGTCTGAGCTATGTGAAGCGCCGAAGGCGTTGGATTGCGAGCGATTACTGCTCAAAAAAGTTGGAAAAGAACAGAAAAAAATTACCCCCGAAGCCGTGGCGCTCTTCTTGAGGCGAACAGGCGATGAAACGGCCGTCATTGATAATGAACTCGAAAAATTGTTACTGTACGTTGGCGATCGTCGTGAAATTGAAAGCGAAGATGTTCGGGCAGTTGTGGTAGACTTTCAAAATAGCGATTTTTTCGAAACGATTGACAGCTTTTTTCAAGACGATGCTGAGCGTTTTCAGGAAGAAATTCGGCGCTATTTTTTATATCAAGAAGAGGGACGTCCGTTGCTTATGGCCTTACAAAACCGGGTTCGTGTTTTAGTGCAGCTCGCTTATTTGTGTGAGCACGATCACGTGACGCGTATCAATAATGCGACATTGGAACAGCTTGCAGCGCGTTATCCGCAGGCAGCGAGTGAAAGCGTGTTTACGCAAAATCCGTGGTACTTGTCGAAGTTATTGCCGATTGCACAGCAGCATAGCGTTAAGGAATGGCTTCAATTTCAGCGCCAACTTTTATGGGCGATTGTCGATTTATCCACTTACTACCGTGAACAAATAACGGTTTTTGAAACACTCTATTGTCGGTTAACGCATGCGATTTCTGCGTAAAATTCGTTATTTTTTAAAAAAACAGCACAAACATCTTCATCGGAGTGGGGATCGTTTAGCGCAGTTTGTGGCGGATGTGCTGTATGATCGTCGTCGGACGCGGGGAGCGCGGATTTTTGCCGCCTTTTTAGTGCCACTTTCGTTTCTCTTTTTCGGGATTGTTCAACTGCGCCAGTGGCTATATCGTAAACGCTTACTGAGAGCTCAAGCATTGGGATGTCATGTAATCGTTGTTGGCAATATTACAATGGGTGGTACCGGAAAAACGCCGGTTGCGGAATATCTCGCACGCCTCTTGTTGTCGATGGGACGACGGCCGGCCATTATTAGTCGCGGCTATAAAAGTAAGGGAGAGTCATTTTATCAAAAATTTTGGCGGTGGATGACACATGCTCCGGAGCGTCCGCCTAAGATTGTCAGCGATGGGCGACAGATTCTCATGGATTCTGAGCATGCCGGTGATGAGCCCTACATGTTGGCGAAAAATCTCCAAGGCGTACCGGTTATTGTGGATAAGGATCGTGTTAAAGCGGGGCGTTGTGCGATCAAGCGTTTTCAGGCGGATGTCCTTATCTTAGATGATGGTTACCAATATTTCCGAATCGCGTCGACCTTGCGTATTGTTCTGGTGGATTGTAGTAACCCTTTTGGCAATTATTATCTTCTGCCGCGAGGGATTCTACGGGAACCACTTTGTAACCTCAACCGGGCTTCTTTGCTCTTGTTGACGAAATCCGAGGGAGCGGTTGATCCATTGTTGGAACAGAATCTGCGGTATGGTAATCCGACAGCACCGATCGCGGAATGCCGGCATCAGTCGTGTTATTTTGTCAGTCAAAATGGGGCGATGATCCTCCCATTGGATGCCATTTCTGGGAAAAAGGTGGCGCTTTTCTGCGGAATTGCCTCGCCGGCTGGATTTGAACAGCTGATCGTACGTTTAGGAGCGAAGGTGATTTATAAAAAGCGTTATCTCGACCATCACCGGTTTTCAGGAGCGGAGCTCTCCAGTATCGATGAACATGCCCTTAATGCTGACTACCTTATTACAACGGAAAAAGATGTAGTTCGAATTCCTAAAAATTATCCCTTTCATACACCGCTTTATTATGTCCGTGTGGACATTCGATTTTTGCGTAACGAGTGCGCACTTAGGAATCTGTTAGAAAACGCGCTCAGTTGTGCAGCTGTACCATAGAAAAGCCGAGGTTTCCTCGGCTTTTGCAAATAAACTAAAAGTGTTTTACTTTCCGCAAGTACCACCTTGGCAAGGGGTTGTGGGTTTTTCGCAAGTCGGCCCTTCACAAGTTGGTTGCTCTGGATTAGGCTTATCGTCTCCTGGCTTCGTCGCTGGTGCACCAAAAAGTGCGCTTCCAAGACCTAAAACCATAAGACTCATTATTAGTTTCTCTTTCATCGCTTTTCCTTTCTCTAAATGATCCCTGATCATACCATACCTCTCGCCGTTTGTCAATAGACCTTTCTGACTTCGTGTAAACTCTTTTCGTAGGGAAATTCGAGAATAGACTTGCTTTCCGGAAGATGGGCTTTTTACTCGGTCGATAAAGGTAATGAAGGCGATTATTGAGACCCAGGGGCAGCAATGGATCGTGCATGAGGGCGATGTTTTGTGCGTCGATCGCTACGCCGGATCCAAGGCGGGCGACGTGATTAATTTAAACAAGGTGCTATTTGTTGGCGAAGGACCCAACGCAAAGGTGGGCGTGCCCTATGTCGAGGGGGCGGTAGTTAAAGCGATGCTTCTCGAGAATAAACGAGGAAAGAAAGTTGTTGTATTTAAAAGAAAACGTCGCCACGGATATGAGCGACGTCGCGGGCATCGTCAGGAGCTATCGGTGATTCGCATTGAATCGATTAAGGCGTAAGGAGGCAGTATGGCACATAAGAAAGGTCAGGGGACATCGCGTAATGGTCGGGACAGCAACAGTCAGCGGCTCGGCGTCAAAAAATATGGTGGCGAGGTGGTCCGGGCAGGAAATATTTTAATGCGCCAGCGGGGGACGAAAATGCATCCGGGGAAAAATGTGGGCCTTGGACGTGATTTTACGCTGTTTGCGCTTGTTGATGGTCGTGTGGAGTGGGATGCAAAGCACCGGCGCGTGAACGTTGTTGCGTAGGCCGGATCCTCGGATGGATCGCGCTATTATTCGAGGGATCGGCTCGTACGTTCCCGATCGCGTCTTGACGAATGCTGATTTGGAGAGCATGGTCGAGACGACGCATGAGTGGATTGTAACGCGGACGGGGATTGAGTCGCGTCACATTTGCCTCGATACAGAAAATACGTCAGATTTGTGCCTTGAGGCGGCGAAGCATGCGGTCGCTAATGCGGGGATTGCCGTCTGTGATCTCGATATGATCGTCACGGCAACAATAACACCGGATTTCCAATTTCCTTCAACAGCCTGTTTGATTCAGGAAAAGCTCGGTTGTAACGATATTCCTTGTTTTGATCTTGGTGCGGCCTGTTCGGGGTTTATTTACGCACTGGATGTTGCGCGCAATTCTATCGCGAGTAATGCATCGATCAAGAATGTTCTAGTAATTGGGGGTGAAAAATTGTCCTCGGTTGTTGATTGGGAAGATCGTTCGACTTGTGTTTTATTTGGTGACGGTGCGGGAGCGGCGGTGATATCGCGAGCCCCTGGAGTAGGTGAGACTGGTATTTTGGATGTGCTCATTGGTGCTGATGGGCGGTGCGCCAAATTGCTTTACTGCCCAGGAAGCGATGTGTCTTCGGGGACAGAACGCCATCTTAAGATGGAGGGTCGCGAGGTATTTAAGGAGGCCGTTCGCCGGATGTGCGCGGCGGTCGAGGATATTCTTTTGCGTAACCACCTTAGCATTGAAGATATTGCGTGTGTGGTCCCGCATCAGGCCAATACGCGGATTATTACGGCGATCGCGGAGCGCGTCAAAATACCTGAAGAAAAACTTTTTGTCAATTTAGCGCATACCGGTAATACTTCGGCAGCGTCAATTCCGATCGCGCTTGATGAAGCAGTCCGTGAGGGAAAAATTCAGTCGGGGAACCTTGTCTTACTCGTCGCATTTGGCGCCGGGATGACCTGGGGTTCAGCGTTGGTCCGTTGGACGTAACTTTTTTATTGCCCATTGGGAATGGGTTTGTTTTCTACGATGGCGTATGTTTAACAAAGCGCCTTGGGGCGTCGTCCTCTTTTTAGGTCTTGCGGTTCCAGCATTTTCTCGCTCGCACACGTCGTTTTACAGAGAAAGCCGACAAAAGGAAGCCGCCAAACAACAATCGGTTAAATTACCTTTATCAGATCTCCTTATCGAGCGGGAAAAAACGCGAGCGTCGGGTAGTCGACGCGAGATGCTCAAGATCTACGAGCAAATCTATAACAATTATCCTAACAGTGACGCAGCACCGGAGGCTTATTTTTGTCGCGGCGAACTTTACGAGAACAATCGGGAGTTTGGTTCCGCGATGAAGATGTTTTCAGCGGTTATCGAAAAGTATCCTGGGAGCGTTTGGTTTGCACCGGCGATTGAGCATGGATTCGCTGTTGCTAAAAGTCTCCAGTCAGGAACACGACCTCGCTATTTTGGTATTATCCCGGGATTAAAGGACTATACCTCCGCGGTTAAGAACTATGAGCTCGTGGTGAAGTACGCCCCCTATAGCCGGTTGGCGCCTCAGGCGCTATTTGAAATCGCAAAACTTCATCAGCGTGGCAAACATTACGAGCAGGCAATTGATGCTCTGGAGCGGGTGATCGACCTCTATCCGGATGCTCAGGAGGTGCCCGATGCTTATTTGCAAATCGCGGAAATTTATAGCAGTGTTGTCAAAGGGGTAGAGTATAATCAAGGGGGTGCACTTGCGGCGCGGCGCTACTATCGGGAGTTTTTGTCACTGTTCCCACTTGATGCCCGTGTTCCAGAGGTACAGCGACGGATCCGCGAACTTGAGGAGGCTGTCGGGCGTTCAAAGATCGCGCTCGGGGATTTCTATTTCAATGCGTGCTATAACGATATTGCGGCCAGAAAATTATATCGGCTCGCGATCGATTTTGCGCCTTACACGCTATCTGCCGAAGTGGCCCAAGAAAAGATCGATGCGATTGAACATGGTAAAAAGCCAAAAACGACCGCAGTTGACTTTCTTTTCCCGTCATATATGCCGAAGCAAGAGCGTTTAGCACTCGAGGCCGCTGCAAAGACGACTAAAGCCGTTAAAAAATATCCGGGAAGCCGCCGTGTGAAGTTCCTCCATGTCTGATTCTGAGAAATTTTGAGAGTGAACGTGTCGTGGTTTTGTAAACAATGTGCCTTGTGGATTATAGGGTTTGCGCTAGCGGGATGTCAGCGTTATACCCGGCACGACTCGTGTCCCATCGCGTCGATTTATATCGCTCCCGTCAAAAATAGCTCGACGGCGCCGAGGCTCGCGGAATCGTTAACGACGGCGCTCTTTAGGGCATTCCAGGAAAAAACTTCGATAAAGGTGGTGCCGTACTCGGAAAGCGTACTACATCTGGAGGTTGAAGTTACGGAATTTACCCAGGACACATCGGTCGATGATCCTTTTGATGAAGATGAAGCGCTGGCATGGTCACAAAAAATGGTGGCTCGGTGGACACTAACCGATACCGAAGGGAATGTTTTATCCGATCAATCGACGTTTTCTGAGGTTGATCTTGGAAAACAGGACAGTTTTCAAACCGCACGCGACCAGAATATGGCATATCTATCTTGGCGCATTGCGTCGACGATTGCGGGAATCGTTTCGCACGCTTGGTAAATGGTTATCGTCGCACCGTCGATTTTTGCGGGGGATCTCTCCGATTTACGTTCTAGCCTCGAAGTGATCCATCGTAGTGGCGTTTCGTGGGTGCATATCGATGCCATGGATGGACATTTTGTACCGAATTTGGCGCTAGGTCCGGAAACCGTCAGAAGTCTGCTGCCGTACAAGAAAAATCTAAAATTCGAAGTACATCTGATGTTGGAGCGTCCACAAAACTTTATTGAATCTTTTGCGAAGGCTGGCGCAGATCGTATTTCGGTTCATGTCGAGGCATCTGATGATCCACAAAAATCGTTAGCAAAAATTCGACAGCTGGGATTGTCCGCGGGGTTGGCCTTAAATCCGGAAACTCCCGCTGAGACTGTAATGTCTTACCGTCCAGATTACTATGTCGTGATGGGCGTCCATCCGGGCTTTGCGGGACAGGCGTTTATTCCAGAGGTTGCCGAAAAAATTCAAAAAATCCACAGAAGTGACCCGAAAATTCCGATTGAGATTGACGGAGGGATGAACATTACGACAGCTCCAATTTGTATTCAACGGGGAGCTAGTTTCATCGTTGCAGGGAGTGCGTTTTTTCGTGCACCCGACCCGCAAGCCTTTGTGCAGCAATTAAAAAATGAATAAGGTCTTTTTAGCGTTATCTGCCCAAGAATGTACGGAGTTGTCGCAGCTCTTAGAGGTGCACGAGCAGCCTAATTGGACCATCGAAAAGACCGATACAGCCTGTCAACTGTGTGGTTATTTCGACGAGGATTACGAGCCTGCGTGGGTGGAATTACAGGTTCTCTATCCCACATTAAAGGAAAAATCTTTAACGATCGAGCCTGTCGAAGCCTGTGACTGGAAAGACGCATATAAACAGTATCTTCACCCAGTTCACATTGGGCCCATTCACATAGTTCCCGTCTGGGAGCGCGATACTTACGAAATCCCTCCGGGCGATTTTGGCATTTTTCTGGACGCGGAAATGGCATTTGGGACGGGAATGCATGAGACGACGCGCCTCTGTTTGTCGCGTGCGGTGGATTACAAGGGATTATTTTCGAAAGATCTTTTTTTGAAGCAGGCGATTGATGTCGGTTGTGGCTCGGGAATTCTTTCGATTGCGGCCGCAAAACTTGGGTTTGCAAGCGTGTATGGCTTCGATATCGATCCAGATGCGATCCAGGTCAGTCGCAGCAATGCGGTACTTAACGAGACGCCGGGAATTGAGTTTCGAACGGCGGATCTCAAGGCGGGCATTTTAGGCCGTCAGGGCGACCTCATTATGGCGAATGTCCTCGCGCCTGTGCTAATCGAGCACGCATCGATTTTAGTCAACACCGTCAATCGCTATGGCTGCCTTTCGTTGAGCGGGATTTTAAAAGAAGAGGTTTCGGCGGTTGAGGCGGTATTTACACCACTCGTCAAGCAATATTGGGATTCTTATTTTTTAAATACAAGGGTGCTTGGGCAATGGGCGGAGCTCGCGTACTTCCAGACCTAAAACATTGACATCACGCAGTAAGATTACAGAAAGAGCCCATGCGTGGATGGATGGTGGGGCTGCTGGGAATTTTTTTAGGGATACCGCTTTGTTGTGGGCAATCGGGGCCGTCTTCGGAGCTCGGAACAGCGCAAGAAGAACCCGCCAGTCTGACGATCGAAGCGAAACACGTCAATGCCGCGCGAGCGATTGCCGATGCACTTTTTTCTTACCACGAGCGCCACGATTTGAGTCATCAAAAAGCCAATACCGAGGGATTCAAAATTACGTTAGATGCTCAAAAAATCGATGCGGCTGCGAAGCTCGCGGAGCGCCTACTTCCTCAACGGGTATCGAAACGAAAAACTCCGAATACCGAGGCGAAAAAAGTTCTCCGTGTTGGCGTACTCGATCACAACTTGCCGTTCTGTGAACAACGTGGTCATGAATTTGCCGGATTCGAGATCGATGTTTTTCTTCTTTTAGCGCAAGAGGGGGACTTGCAGTACGATTTTGTAGCGATTTCAGCGACTGAGGCAGCCAAGAAGTTACAGGATCGCTCTATCGATGTTGTTTTGGGCTCGAACTGGTGCGATGAGGATGCTAAAGATCACACGAGCGGCATTGTATCAACAGATCTTGGTGCGGTTTTTCTCAAAAACCAAAGTCAGGGTACAACGACAAAACCGTCAAAAAAGCTGAATTTTACCGGGAAATGCATTGGGGTATTGCGCGATTCTTCCGCTGAGCAATTTATCCGTTCGGCCCAGATCCAGGATGCCAAAATCGTAGTCTGCGACGATCTCAAGGCGCTCCGGCAATACATTTTACAGGAATTGGAGGGCAAAAACCTCGATTACGCGCTTGTCGATCATTTTACAGCGCAGGATTGGCTCGCGCAGGATCCCCGTCTCCGGTATCTATCGCTCGGGATCCGTAAGGAACTCGCATTTCGAATTTTGCCCGATAGTCCTTGGCGGGAAACGCTCAATGAGGCGATAAAGCGGGTGATTTTAACGCCAAAATTTCGTGAATTGCGCGACCAATGGTCTTTTAACCTTTGACGTGCGGGGAAATCTCGCATGCTCGCAACCATGAGAGCGTGCTCTGCCAGCCCACGGCGGCTATTGAGCTACCTGCGGTATCTGCGCGACGCAAAGGGGCAGGTGTGGATTGCCATCCTCGCTGGTATTTTGTACGGGATTTCGAGCGGGTTTGGGATCCCGATCATTTTAGAATTTTCCTCCAAAAATCTCTTTGGAGATACGAGAATTCCAACGTCGATGCTCGTCGTACTGACGCTCTTACCGGTCTTTGTGATGTTAGTCCGGGGCATTTCGGGGTTTTTGAGTTCTTACTACTTTGCGGCCTGTGGGCAGCGAATTGTCGAAGGCCTCCGCCTGGAAATTTTCCAAAAAATCCAGCGCCTCCACCTCGGTTTTTTTAATGATTATCCGCCGGCAGAAGTTATTTCGCGTTCTATCGATGCAAGTACTATGATCCAGACGGGGATTGTGAATATCGCAGAAGATATCGTAACACAACCGATGGTTCTCTTAGGTGCGACGGGATATTTGGCGTATTTGTGCGTCCAGCAGAGGGATCTAATTGCGTTGTTATTGTTTTTATCGGCATTGCCGGCGTTTATTTTCCCGATCCGGCGCATTGGAGTACGGTTACGGCGAAAGTCCGAGCAAATGCAGGGCCGTGTTGCCAATGTGATTGATAAATTAAACCACAATTTGGCGGCGTTAAAGGAAGTGCGTGCTTTTTGCCTCGAACAAGCGGAGACTGAACGCTATCGTCTGGCGTGTCGCAATTTTGCAAATGCGTACCTGAAAGTTGTCAAATACCAGTTGTTTGTGACGCCAATGGTCGAAATTCTCTCGGCTGCGGGTGTGGGATTTACGATGTTTTACGCCTACCGGAAAGGGCTCTCACTGGAGGTTTTTATGTCGTTGGCGACAGCGCTCTATTTTGGTTATGACGCCTTGAAGCGATTGGGAGTGATTAGTAGTGAGATTCAAACAAGTATGGGAGCAGTCGATCGAATTGAGTCGATTTTAGGCGAACGAGAACAGATTTGCGATTCCCAAAATCCTGTTGAGCTTGAGCACTGTCGTGGCGAAATTAAGTTTTCAGACGTTACATTTTCCTATGGGAAGAAAAAGCCTGCGTTGAAAAATATTGATATCACGCTAAATCCCGGAAAAAAGTATGCGCTGGTTGGTAGTAGTGGCGCGGGGAAGTCGACTTTTGTCAACATGATCCTGCGCTTTTATGATCCACAACAGGGTACGGTATTTCTTGACGATATCGATCTTCGCTTACTGCGTCAAAGGGACCTTCGTGAGCAGATTGGTTATGTCCCGCAAGACCCGGCGCTCATCAACGATACGGTATTTAATAATATCATTTGGGGAAATCCTAAGGCGTCTTATGACGCGGTTGTGCAGGCGGCAAAAGCGGCCTATGCTCACGATTTTATCGTCCAATTACCGCAGGGTTACGATACGATCGTCGGGGAAGGGGGGAGCTGTCTCAGTGGTGGTCAACGGCAGCGGATTGCGTTAGCGCGTGTTTTCTTAAAAAACAGCAAAATTTTGATCTTTGATGAGGCGACATCGGCGCTGGATTCGGAGAGTCAGCATGCGATTTACCAGGCAGTAGAGGCCATTGCGACGGATCGTACCGTTATTATGATCTCGCACCGTTTTAGTATGATGTCCATGATCGATGAGGCACTTGTCTTTGATCACGGCGAGATCGTCGAACGTGGGACCCACGAAGAACTCTTAGCGCATACAACCCTTTACAAAAAATTATACGAGAAACAACAGGTGAAAAATGAGCATTCATGAGGGAACAATTTTAGTCACTGGTGGCGCCGGGTTGATTGGGAGCGCACTGGTCTGGGCGTTGAATAATCTCGGGATCGAGTCGATTGTCGTATGCGATCGATTGGGGCGCGATGACCGCTACAAGCATCTTATCCCACTGCGTTTTAACGACTTTGTCGATGCGGATGACCTTTGGTCATATCTCGAAACACCCGAAGCCGAGGAAATTCGGACAATTTTTCATCTCGGGGCGTGTGCCGACACCACGGAGACCGATGCACGCTACCTGATGCAGAACAATTTTGATTTTACTAAAAAACTTGCACAGATTGCTGTTTCACGCCGGATCCGTTTCGTCTACGCATCCTCCGCCGCGACTTATGGTGACGGTCAAGACGGAATGGATGACAATGAGCTTTGCATCGACCAGTTGCGCCCACTCAACGCGTACGGTTACTCCAAGCAGCTTTTTGATATCTATGCCTGGCGTCGCGCGTTGCCGATTTATGGCATGAAGTATTTTAATGTTTTTGGCCCCAATGAAGATCATAAGGGTCCGATGGAAAGTATGGTTCGTCGTGGGTTCCATCAGATCCAGGCGACTGGTAGTGTAAAATTGTTTAAGAGCTATCATCCGGATTATCTCGACGGCCGACAACAGCGCGATTTTTTATATGTGAAGGACGCGGTTGCGATGACGATTTTTCTCGGCGATGTTCCAGAGTTTGTCGACGGCGAGCCCACCGCCGGTATTTATAACCTCGGTTCCGGTGTTGCACACACGTGGGTTGATTTGGTGTCGCCAATTTTTAGCGCTTTGAACTTACCGCCTAAAATCGAATATATTGATATGCCGGAGTCACTCCGCGCAAAGTACCAGTACTACACCTGCGGTAATATTCAAAAACTACGTAATATTGGTTATACAACACCAACGACACCGCTCGCAGAAGCCGTCCAGGACTATGTTCTAAATTACCTGGTGCCGGGAAAGTTACTTGGGGCGTAAGATGACGCCTAAAGAAAAGCGCAAGCTCCAGAAGCAGTGGGAGCAACTTCGGACGGCAATTGAACGCCACGATCGCCTTTATTACAGGGAGTCAAGGCCGGAGATTTCGGATTTCGAGTACGACTGTCTGAAAAATGAGTTACGG
>CAMWJR010000015.1 GCA_947174645.1 uncultured Verrucomicrobiota bacterium
TTCAGGGCAAAATACCAATTCCCGGACGGACCCACCGGCCTGAGCTCGTATAATTTCTCGAAGTCCCTCGATAAGGAAGAGATTGTATTGTTTGCGGTGTGCGGGCTTTTTGAGCTTATCGATAAACTTGATTTTTTCGTTAGACCTGCTGCGAATCAACACCGTCATCCACAAAATCCATGTGAAACGCATACCCAGAGACAACCCCAAAAATCGGACGCGATTAAAACTTGCCAATGTCATAAATTTTTGTAAAAACACAGCGCGATGGAGGATGGGGAAGCAATGGCGTCGCTGGCGCAGTATTTTTGCGTTAGCGACGCAGAAACAGCCGATGCGCTCGAGGTTGTTATTGATGATGCATTAAAAATTCGTTGTTTTTGTCGGAGTAACTGGCTGTACTTTTGGGGTGAAGTCGCACCGATCCAAGCGACAGATTTCGAGTCTGTTCAGCATCTTTTACGATGGAATCTCGCGCGTGTTTCGCAAACAGACGATGTCTTGGCCTACGATCCGCCAACAGCAACGGTTTATCTGCTGCATCGCCGACCCTTATCGAAACTTTTTCTCGACAACATCTTTCAGGAAGCGGAGACATTCACCGCGAATTTGGCATTTTGGGTTGATGCGTTTGCGTACCGCACCGCGGTACCAACGGAACGGCTTTATGTACTGGGATATTAAACTATGAATCGGTCGATCATTTACGCAGCAATTGGGGCATGTTTTCTCTATTCGAGCGCCCTTCAGGGTGCAGAAGAAAAAACGTCATCGGATGTAACGAAAACGGCGAAAACGCCTAAAAAGAGTCGTTTTGGTGGACGTGAGATTCATGTAATCGAGGGGAAGTCGACGCGACAGCCGAAACGTAAATCAAAAAAAGCAGAAACAGCGAAACATGCTTCGTCAGAATCGAAGGCTAAGTCTTCAAAACAGCCAGATCCGCCGAAATCAACGACACCAAAGGCCAAAGATAAACCAGGAGCATCGAAATCTCAGGCCGCATCCACAACGCCCAAAGAGCCGGCAAAATCCCAAGCAAAAACAACGCAAAATGTAACGCCAAAAATCGAATCTCCGGCATCAAAAGCGAAACAAGAAGCAATCACTATCGCACAAAAATCATCGGTCTCGGAAACAAAAAAGACACCTGATACGGCCGTACAATCTACCGCAAAAAAAGAAAACACGCAAGTTGCGCCTGTTCCTCAACCCTCCAAAGAAACAACAGCACCCAGTGCCGTGGAACTTTCGGCGATGAAAGATTCCCTGAAGGCCTCCATCAAGGAATCACTGGCAGAAATTTTAGCGGAAACCGGGCTTCCTAAATTGGTTCCAGCTGCTACAACACCCAAAGCAGAATCAAAATCTTCAGCTACGACTCGATCGGCGGCGATACCGGTGCCTCATGAGTTAACGCAGACGAAAAATCGCCAAGTTTCAGGAGATTCCGATAACCCTATTATCGATTTAACGCAGATTACGACTGTTAACCCGATGATGCTCGCGGATGGCGATCCAGCGGATTTGTTACCCTGGAAGGAAAGCGACTACTACCACTTTGCGAAAAATCAATCGCTCAAAGAACTTGTGCGGAGTTTTTGTAGCGCGCAGTCTGTCGATGTCATCGTGAGCGATGCGGTCAATGACGTGGTGAACGGTAAATTTAGCAATGTCTCGGCGCGGCAATTTTGGAAGGATATCGTGAGTGCCTATGGACTCGTTTGGTTCTACGATGGCAGTTTGTTGTACGTTTACAAGAGCGGCGAGATCCAGTCTAAGGTCCTGCAGATGGGGCGCGATGAGATGCGAACATTGATCCGCGTCATTACGCAATTGGGCTATCTCAGTTCCAATATCAATTTCCGTCCGATGGAAACAGCGGGAATTCTCGTTGTCAGTGGTCCGCCAAAGCTAATGGAGATGCTCGAAGAACTCATTTCAAAAGTCGTTATCGAGCGTGTCAGTGATGTTTACGATATTCGAACATTTCCATTAAAACACGCCTGGGCGTACGATATGTCCGTGAGTTACCGTGGTGGCAATATGAATATTCCCGGCGTCGCAAGCATGCTTCAACAAATCATTGGGAGTCTTCCAGGGCCCGTTGGAGAAGCCAATTTGGGGATGAATATCGGTAAAGATCCATCACCAAGTTCCGCGACCCCGCTCGATGCCATGGTCGGTCCTGCCGAGGCACGTCGTACACAAAGTAAGGAGAGTAAAGACGAAGGATCCAGCAAAGATACTGATAAGAACACAAATTCCGACAAACCCTCCAATGTCGGCGATATTTTTATCACCTACGACACGCGTCTCAATGCAGTGATTGTAAAGGCTAAGCATCAGGATATGCGTTTTATTGAACAAATTATCGAGCAACTCGATGTTCCGCGCGAAGCCATCCGAATCGATGTCGCGGTGGTCGATATCTCACGAAGTGGAGTCTTAAATATCGGTTCGAAGTTTGAACCTAACATCAGGAAAGGGAAATTTTCATTTACAGAGAACTATGAGAAACAAGAGCTCAATACGCGCTTTACGATTAATCTCGGCAACCTATTCCGCAATTTTGGATTTGAAGAGACACTCGATATTTTAGAGGACGTTGGTAATGCGCAAACATTGACACGTTCCTCGGTTATTACACTCGATAACATTGCTGCCGTCGTTGACAGTTCCCACACAATGTATGTTAAAGTCTCAGGGCAGAAAGCAGGCGACCTGTTTGATGTTTCAGTATCGACAAAACTTGTGGTAGTCCCGCATATCGTTCCGGGGAGTTTCAATGAAAAAGGTGCTCCCAAAATTAAGTTGTTGATTGATGTAAGCGATGGTAAATTTAATCAGGATCCAACAGAAGAAGGAGGCTCTACAGAACCGAAAACGGATACAAACACTGTGAATACCGAAGCGTCCATTTATGTAGGGCAGAGTTTGTTTATTGGAGGTTATTTCCATGAAATACACAAAAAGAGTGCCAAAGGGCTTCCATTTTTTAAAGACATACCCCTTTTAGGTCATTTGTTTAAAGCCTCGACGAATAGTACAGAGGTGATGGAGCGCGTTTATATTATCACCCCGACGCTGGTTGATACGACCGATTCGGAGTTGGGGACCTATGATCGGTTCTTCCAGGATAGCCGACTCTCGGGTGAGACGACATTAGATCGCGATGAATTCAATCTGACGAAGCCCTATAAATCGAAAAAAGATAAGATTGAATCGGCGACCTTCGAACGTTTGGGTAAAGAGGATGAATTTCGTAAACACACGAGAAAACGGGAGCTTCCGTCCAAAAGTTTTAGCAACGAGCAGCTCCAACGGCCAATTCATCAGGAGTTGCGTTCACGGAGACGATAAAACGCGATGCGATACGCAAAACGTGTGTTGACGGCGGAAAATACATTGGTCATAATGCGGCCATGGTTGAAAAAGACGCAAAGCGGGTTGCGTTGGTAACGGGGGCGGGCCGAGGTCTTGGAGCCGCGATCGCTAAAAAACTTTCCCGTTCTGTACACGTAATTTGCGTGAGTCGCTCATCGAATTGCGAAAAAGTTGCCGAGACTATCCGTGGGGAAGGGTATTCAGCGGAGTCGTTTCCTGTCGATGTCGCCGATGGTGCCGCGGTGGAGGCTGCGGCTGCGGCGTTATTGGAAAAACATCTGCATATCGATATTTTAGTGAACAATGCGGGCATTACACGGGATACGCTTGTTCTGCGCATGAAAAATGAAGATTGGGAAGACGTTTTGCGGACCGATTTGAGTAGTTGTTTTTACTGGACTAAGGCGCTATTGCGCGGTATGACCCAGTTCCGATGGGGGCGAATTGTCAACATTTCATCTGTGGTTGGTAAGATGGGAAATTTTGGGCAAGCGAACTATGCTGCTGCCAAGGCGGGAATTATTGGTTTTACGAAATCCGTTGCGAAGGAAGTCGCCTCGCGAGGAGTCTGTGTTAATGCCGTAGCGCCGGGGTTTATCGAGAGCGATATGACGGCTGTGCTGCCTGAAAAGACCGTTGAAGAGATGCGAAAATTAATCCCCATGAAGCGCATGGGAAGTCCGGAGGATGTCGCCAACGCGGTCGATTTTCTTTGTTCCGATGCGGCAAGCTACATTACGGGCGAGGTTTTGACCGTTGATGGTGGAATGACGATGTAAGATGGAGCGTGCGAAATGTAGTGTTTGTGGTGCGCCTGCGGTTGTTCATCTTCAGCAGCTTGAGGGGGAAATCGAGCGGTCGATCGATCTCTGTGAATCCTGTGCCCGAAACTATGGTGTTTTACCGAACAGCTCCTTGCCATTTTCGATTGTTCAGAGTATAAGCGCGACACTTTTTAATCAGCTGAGCGTCTCTCAAACGCGCTCTCCACGGCGTTGTTCCCATTGTGGTTGTACGGCGGAGACGTTAATGAAAAAATCGCGCGTGGGCTGTATGCAATGTTACGAGGATCTCAAAAACGATCTGATGGCGATGTTACGTGGTACGCAGAAATCGCTCAAGCACACAGGGCGTCGGCCCAAGCCGTTGCGTGCCAAGATAACTAAAAAAAAGATATTGAGAGAGCCGGGTACGCTTGCGTTAAAGCTCAAAAAGGCGATTGCGGAAGAGCGTTTCGAAGAAGCGGCCATCCTGCGCGACCAACTTTCAAAGAATGAGCGCAGTTAAGAGGTTATGTTTGGCTTACCAAGAGCAGCATAGCGATAGTCAGGCGATTGTCGTTCGTTCCTATATCTCGCTAGTACGGAATTTCGAGACCTATCGTTTTCCCCAAAAGGCGAGCCGGTCGGAGCGGGAAGGCGTAGCGGCATTTGTCGATTCAAAGCTTCGAAATAGCCGATTTTTCGATGTATACTTAAATCGATCGACACTGCATCCTGTCGAAGTAAGGGCACTACAGGATCTTGATTTATTGGGCCCTGTGATTTCCCTTGAAGACTCATCTCGCCGTCGAAAATCTACACATCCATCGGAGCAAGGTTCACAAAAGGAGTACAGCGTTTTTTGTAGTACTCAGCAGCGATGCTCAGTTTCGGTGAATGAGGAAAATCATATCTGTATCCGGTCTTCCATGGATGGATTACAACTCGAAAGCAATTGGAAACATTGTACGGCACTCGATGATGCGCTTGATGACGGCAGTTATGCGTTTTCGGAACAATGGGGCTATTTAACCGCTAATCCCAATGATGTAGGTACGGGAATGCGGGCTTCGGTATTTGTACATCTCCCGGGACTTGCGATGACGGAGCAAATTGATCATCTCGCTGCTGCGCTCCACCAGATTGGTGTAACGCTCCAAAGGACCGGAAACGCAGAAACGTCTACTCCTGCGCTTTTTGTTGTTTCGAATACTGCAACACTTGGCATTAAAGAATCCGAGGAATTGCGCAGGCTAAAACACATTGTTGAGACGATCGTCGAACAGGAGCAAGAAGCGCGTAAGGATTTTCTCGCGATACAGGATAATCGTACGATGGTGTGTGATTGGGTCGGGCGAATGTACGGTGTGCTCTGTTCGAGTTACCAGGTTTCGCAAGAAGAGGCATCAAAATTACTTGCTTGGATGCGGTTTGCTGTCGATTTAGAAATGTTTGACGCGTCCTATCGTTCGGAGATTGATCGGTGTCTTACGGGTTCCCAACAGGGTATTTTAAGTGTTCTAGAAAGCTCTGATTTGCTGAGTGAGGCCGATGACCATGTACGTGCAGAATACCTCAAAAAAGTCTTTCGCCAATTTCCCGAGCCGAAGTTTTTAGCCTAAAAGTATGAATGTCGCCGATCGGCAGTTTCTCCAAATACTTCCCTCGTTAGGAACTTACCGTTCGGTGTTGTGTCTCAATGGCCGGTTGCCATCTCCGGAACTTATTCGAAGTTTTCATCTTCCCATTATTGCGACCGATGGCGCTTCGGTGACGCTACAAGAAATAGGTGTTACGCCGTCTGTTGTGATTGGCGACGGGGATAGTCTTGGCACCGCAGCACCGAACCAGGGCAGCATATGGATTCAAAATAGAGACCAAAATTTTTCGGATTTTGAAAAAGCAATTCAGTTTCTAAGAGCGTATCGGTTGCTTCCGGCGGTTGTTCTAGGCATGGGTGACGGGTATATTGATCACGTTTTACACAATATCGAACTTTTATCTCAGACAATATGCGTGGGATACGATGCTCCTAATCTCTTGTTGGGCCTTACGGGAACGTGTCGGCTGTCATTGCCACAAAATACAAAAATTTCTTTTTTCGGTGTACCGGGGGCTGTGATTTCTACGTGCGGTTTAAAGTGGGAGCTAGAACATTATTTATTGCGGTTTCCAACGCACAGTTCTTGTTTTAACCGTTCTTGTTGCCGTGATTTGGAATTCAAAATACACTCCGGGCGTGCCTTGTTAGTGATTTATTTGGAAAACATCGATGACGCTGGAAGTGTCGATGCTTCGTTGGCGTAAAAATAGATTTAAAAAACAGAGAGTCTGCGAATCGCGTTGTCAATAAGTCGTAATCCGGTAGAAGTACAGGCATGAAGGGGCCGCAATATTCCGCGGAGGTTAGGGCACGTAAGCTGGCAGAGATTCTCGTCGCACCGCCAATTTTTGTGGGGTCTCAAGAAAAGGGTTCTTTGGTAGAAGTACTCTCCAAGAGTTTTGCCGAGCGCGTATTATGGTTGGAAACACAGTCGCGAGAACAGCTCGAGGACCTCATCGGTGAGTACGAACGTTATACTGCTTTGAATGCTAGAGAAATTCCCGGCGAAATGGTTTGGGAATAACAGACAACGTAGTGGTGCGAGCGAAGGGGTTCGAACCCTCAACATCCACCTTGGCAAGGTGGCACTCTGCCAATTGAGTTACGCTCGCGCTGAACCTGTCGCCGACCATTGAAATCCGCAATAAACCGTCAAGATAAAATTGTAACATGTCGACGCGAGCCATCCTTTCCTACTTGAAATGCCGCTGCGATTGGTCATTGTTGCAGATGCGGTTTGAGCAATGAATATCCACGAATTTCAGGCCAAGGAGCTTTTCGTTGAGTACAACATTCCAACAACGAATGGCCTCGTCGTTCGTAGCCTTTCGGAGATTCCGATCGCATTAGAACGTTTCCCAGAAAAGTCGGTCATCAAGGCACAAATTCATGCAGGGGGGCGCGGAAAGGGGACAATTGTGGGGACGGATCTTCCGGGCGTTTATCTAGCACGTAGTGCCGAAGATACAGCGCGTTATATCCAACAAACACTTGGAGGCGTTCTGGTAACAAATCAAACGGGGTCTCAGGGAAAGCGGATTTACGCTCTCTATCTCTGTGATGTCGTTGAAGTTGAGCACGAGTACTATTTAAGTGTGCAGCTTGACCGCAGCACCGCGAAACCCATGGTGACGGTTTCGCGTTCTGGTGGCGTTGAAATTGAGGCAAATGCAAAAAACCTTTATTCGATTTTCATCGATCCTGAGTCCGGCATTCATGCATTTCAAATACGGGCATTAGCACGGGCGCTTGGACTTGAACGGCGCATTGTCCCCAATTTTATTGAGCTTGTTTCCAATCTTTATCGCTTATTTTGCGATAAAGATGCAACTCTGATCGAGATCAATCCACTCGGTCTTACTCTGGAGGGGGGGCTTATCGCATTGGATGCAAAAGTGATTTTAGACGATAACGCACTTTACCGCCACCCCGAGTTGGAAGCGCTCCGTGATGCAGCAGAAGACGATCCGTTAGAAGATCGCGCGAGTCGATTTAGCATGAACTACGTCGCAGCGGAAGGGGATATTGCCTGTATCGTTAACGGTGCGGGACTCGCGATGGCAACGATGGATATGATTGCGTTTTATGGCGGAAAGGCGGCGAACTTTCTCGACCTCGGGAGCCGTGCTGACCCAATCCAGGTCCGGGAGGCGCTGCGTATCGTTCAGGAAAATCCTAATACTCGAGGGATTTTTGTGAATGTTTTTGGCGGCATCGCACAATGCGATGTGGTCGCTGAGGGAATTTTGGAACAATGCCCTCAAACTATGCCGGTTGTCGTCCGTTTACAGGGAGCAAGTGCAGAACGTGGACAACAGCTGTTACGGGAGAGGGCGCCGTCGGTTGTTTTGGAGAACGATTTGGAGCGATCAGTCCAAATGATTGTTTCGAAAGTGAGGGAGCGATGAGCATTTTAATTGACCGGCATTCAAAGATCGTCGTCTGCGGCATTACGGGACAAATGGGGCGATTTCACACGCAAAAGTGCCTTGCGTATGGGAGTCAAATCGTAGCTGGCGTGAATCCGGATAAAGGAAGAACATTTTTAGAGTGTGATACCGCAAAAATTCCCATTTTTTGTACGGTGGCAGAGGCTCGAGAAGCAACCAAAGCCAATGTTGCACTAATTTTTGTTCCCCCCGCTTTTGCTACGGATTCCATTTTTGAGTGTATTGAGGCTGAAATTCCTCTGGTAATCGCCATTACAGAGGGTATACCGGTTCATGATATGGTGCGGGTCAAGGCGCGATTGGCACGTTCATCAACACGGCTTATAGGACCCAATGGCCCTGGGGTCCTATGTCCGGGAAAATGCAATGCCAGTATTATGCCGACTCAGGTAGCGCTTCCGGGACGCGTGGGAATTGTTTCAAAATCGGGGACGTTAACCTACGAGGCGATGTGGCAGCTGTCGCAGCACGGCATTGGGCAGTCGACCTGTGTCGGCATCGGCGGTGACCCAATTACGGGAACATCGCACAGTGATGTCATCAAATTATTCAATGAGGATCCCGAAACCGATGCGATTGTGATGATTGGCGAAATCGGTGGATTATCCGAGGTCCAGGCGGCAGAATATGTGTCCAAACACGGATCGAAACCTCTGGTTGCATTTATCGCGGGCTCGAGCGCACCCAAGGCTAAGCGGATGGGCCATGCGGGGGCTATGATTACCGGAAATTCAGATACTGCTGCCGCAAAAATTGCCGCATTACGGGATTACCATATCCCTGTCGCAGAGCTTCCAAGCCAGATTGCGCAAACCCTGCTTACGGTCTATCGTCCTTAGCTTTTTCCTGTTGGTTTTGAAGAAACCGTTGGTATTTTTTTGCATCTTTAGAAGAGAGGTGATCGATAAAAACGATTCCATCGAGGTGATCGAATTCGTGCAACATACACCGAGCTAAGATACCGTCACACTCGATATGATGTTGCGCGCCTTTTTCATCGAAAAATGTTGAGGTAATCACCTCCGGACGACTGACGTCCGCCGAAAATCCGGGGACTGATAAGCACCCCTCCTTACAGGGAGCGAGCCCGTGTGTAGCTTCAATAACAGGGTTACAAATCCGGAGCGGCAGGATTGTGCGTACATCATCGATAGCCGTGCCATCGAAAATGCAATGAATCGTCTCAAGATTGTCACAGGGCCGAACATCGATGAAACAACAACGAAATGCGAGCCCGACCTGTTGCGCCGCGATACCAATACCGTCGTGAGACTCCATGAGCGCTTGCATTTGTTTGAAGAGGTGCGATAACTCTGGCGTGAAGTGGATAATGGGTGCTCCAACTTGGCGTAAAATCGGATCCTCAACCGTGAAAACGCGCCCTTCGATGGCGTATTTGTTAGGCATGAGCGATATAAAATTTTGATAGATTAAAACCTTGCCGGCTCCTTCTGCGGATCAAGTTCAAGGTACCAACTTTAGAAGTAGCATTACCGACGCGACACGACGCTGGTTTCATGAGAGAAAATCGATATTTCATTGCCTGCACGCTTTGCGAAAGAAATTTTTTGTCAAGTGAAGTTGTTAATTTTGCGCTTTTACGGCATTTTTCTTGACGACCTGGGGTGCTTCACCGAGAGTACCGTTTGTTGAAACGTGTCGTGAAATTCATATTTTGGATTGGGGTACTTATGACTGTCGCAGCCCTTATTTACTGGGGTTATACACGTTATCCCTATTATCTCCAAGATATCACACTGGGCTCGGTTGCGCCTAGCTTTGACCATTGGTTTGGAACGGATCCTCTCGGGCGTGATTTATTTTCGCGTGTTATCTATGCCTGCGGTATTTCACTTGCCGTCGGTTTTGCCGCGACAGCACTGGCCGTGGGACTTGGTGGTATATACGGAACACTATCAGGTTATTATGGTGGCTGGCTCGATCAGTTGCTCATGGGTGGTGTTGACGTGATGTATCCCATTCCGCTGACGTTAATCGTGATTCTTCTCATGATTCTTTTTGGGCAAAACGTTGCAGTATTATTTATTGCCATCGGATGCGTCAAATGGATGACGACTGCGCGGATTGTGCGCTCCGAGGTTTTAAAGTTGCGTGAGACGGGCTATGTACAGGTCGCACGGGGCCTTGGGGAAACAACAGCGCAGATTCTACGCTGGCATATCGTGCCGAATTTACGGCGGATTTTATTGACCTGTTTTGCAGTAACTTTGCCGGGGGTTATTTTATTAGAATCATTTTTGAGTTTTATCGGTCTTGGGATCCAACCGCCCCAGAGTTCGCTAGGGATCCTTATTTCTGAGGGTGCACGGCACATTGGAGTACATCCCTGGGAGGTGTTGTTTCCATCGCTGACGATGATTGCGATTATTTTCGCTCTGACGAGTTATGGGCAAAAACTCCAGGGAGAATAGCGGAGTTTGTCACACTTTCCGATTGACAGTAGGCGCTGCGATGCTAGGTTCCCGACGTCTGAGGGGTTGGTAGCTCAACGGTAGAGCAGTGGCCTTTTAAGCCATTGGTTCTGGGTTCGAATCCCAGTCGACCCACCATGCCGACTTAGCTCAGTTGGTAGAGCACCCGCCTTGTAAGCGGACGGTCGTCAGTTCAAGTCTGACAGTCGGCTCCGGATTTTAGAACTAGGACACTTTGTAGGGTAGGTCATTAAGGTAAGGGGTAGCCGTTGAGGGCAGAGGTGGCGTATTCTTTCGATGACTTTTCGCTGTGTTCCTGGAAATCGTTTTGGCAGTCAATGTGGACGTGTTGCCGCTTTTAACAAAATAAAGAGGAGGAAATGACATTGACAGGGAGGCAATGACTTTCAAATTCCGACGGTGTGCCGGGGTAGCTCAGCTGGTAGAGCAACGCATTCGTAATGCGTGGGTCGTGAGTTCGAATCTCATCCCCGGCTCCAGAATTTGGTAGCGAGAAAATTGGCGTGGTGTGATCGTAATCGGATTGGAGCGGAAGGGGAAGACATTGCGGCGCAATTCTTAACGAATGAAAAGCGTTATCCGATTCTCGAGCGCAACTATCGATTTCGGCACGGTGAAGTTGATATCATCGCCTTAGATGATCCAGTGACAGTTTTTGTCGAGGTTCGGACGCGACAGAAGGGGGCATTAGTTTCGGGGTATTTTTCCGTTTCTAAAGAAAAAAAGAGAGCACTGCGCCCTGTTTGTTGGCATTATATTCGTGCGCATCAGCTAACGTTTTATCGCTTTGACATCATCGACATCGAACACGATCAGGGTGATTGGGAATTGCATCATTACGAAAATGTACCTTTTTTCTAGCGGTATAGTGTTTACTCATAAAAAGATTCTCTATGTTCCCAAACTATGTCGCAGGCGATGCATTTATTAATTGATGTTTTAACGTCGTTGCGGCAACAAGGGATAACAGCCATACCGCTCAGCCGCGCTACTTGGCAAAGAATCCATTCGCTCCAAAGTAATGTTTCAAAGAGAGAGGAGATAGAAAAAAATCCTGTTCGAGTAAATCCATCTCAAGAAATATCTGTTGTGGCGACTTCACAAAACCGTACCTTTGCCAGTAAACAAGAGCATTGGGAGGATCTTAAAAAACGCGTCTTAACGAATCCCGAACTTTTAAAGCACGTTCGCCCCGGGAAAAAATTGGTGTTTGGTGTGGGTAACCTAAATGCTGACCTCTTTTTTTGCGGCGAGGCGCCCGGAGCGGATGAAGAAATCCAGGGGATTCCGTTTGTTGGTCGCGCAGGACAGTTGCTAACGAAGATTATCGCGGCGATGGGACTCTCTCGGGAGGAAGTTTATATCGGCAATATTATGAACTGGCGTCCGGAATTGGATACGCCGACGGGAAACCGACCGCCGACACAAGAAGAAATGCAGTTCTGTTTGCCGTACTTAATCGAGCAGGTTGAAATTGTGCAGCCCAAGGTGATTATCGCGCTCGGTTCGACAGCAGTCAATGGGCTGTTAAGCTACGATAAAACACGAAAAATGTCGCAAATTCGTGGTACTTGGCAGGAATTTTGCCATATCCCGCTCATGGTAACTTTCCATCCGTCCTACCTCTTGCGCAACGCGACAAATGCAACGAAGCGGCTTGTTTGGGAAGATATGTTGCGCGTCATGGATCGCGTCGGCATGCCGATTTCAGAGCGGCAACGGCAGTATTTCTTGTAAAATATTTTGCTTTTGCAAAATAATTGTTATGAAGTTTTTTGGTTACGAGCGCGTTGGCAGTACAAATGACATCTGTTTTGAGAAATTTGCCAACAATGAGGCGCTTCCGTTTGCCGTAATGGCGCGACAACAAACCCAAGGGCGAGGCCAATTCGGGCGAACGTGGTACAGCGGTGATCCGCAGAATTTATATATTAGTTTTGCCTTCCGTCCCCAAAGCTCGACGAAAGCATTTCAGAATTTTTCGCTCAAGGTCGCTGAGGTTTTAACGAGGATGCTCGAAT
>CAMWJR010000016.1 GCA_947174645.1 uncultured Verrucomicrobiota bacterium
GACCAGCTGTGTCGATGATGTGAATGTAAATGCCGTCCAATATGAGGTTTTCACGAATAAAATCGCGTGTTGTACCGGGGATGGTGCTTACAAGCGCGCGCTCTTCGCCGAGAAGAGCATTGAGTAAACTGCTTTTTCCGGCATTGGGCGCTCCGATGATCGCAATGGCAACACCATGGAGGAGCCGCTCGCGGTAACGGTGCGTTTGAAGAATCCAGTCGATGCGTTGAAGTGAAGCTTCAATTTGCAGCGGAATATCCGGGGATATTGGCAAGTCCTCGTCCGAGAAATCGATGGCCGCTTCGAGTTCAGCTAGTAGGTGGAGAAGATCTTCGCTGAGTTGGGTAATTTCGTGGCTGAGCGAGCCTTGCAGTTGCTGTTGCGCCGTTGTTAACGCAGCTTCGTTAGTCGCGTGAATTACATCTAAAACCGCTTCCGCTTGACAAAGATCGATACGGTGGTTCAGGTAAGCGCGCTGCGTAAATTCACCGGGGCCTGCCATTTTGCATCCTGAAACGATCAGGTCTTCAATTAGGAGATGAATGACGAGTGGATTTCCGTGGCAATCAATCTCTAAAGCATCTTCGCCTGTGTAGGAGTGCGCAGCGTCGAAAAAAATCGCAATCACTTGGTCGAGGATCTGATCATTGACGTTCGTGTAATGCGCTAAAAATGCTTGGTGAGATATAAGGGTTTGTTTTTGAGGAAAATGCTGAGTACAGAGTGTTTTAACAAGGGGGCCGCTTACACGGATTTTTGCAATAGCGGAAACCCCAAGCGGTGTCGCAAGTGCGACAATGGTTGCTGGCATCGCTAACGGGAAGAACGCCCAGGCCCAAAGCTACGGATCGGAGCATTTTTTTGTACAACCGCATTCTTCACGCGAAATGTAATGCGCGCGCGTTCGAGGTCATGGGGATTCATTTCCATATGGACGCGATCACCGACCGCAAGACGGATGAAATTTTTTCTCAGTTTCCCTGAAATATGTGCTAAAACCTGGTGTCCATTTTCGAGGGCGACACGAAACATGGTCCCCGGTAACACCGCAACAACTTTTCCGGTTACTTCGATACAATCATCGGCCATAGGCTATCAAACACGCATACCCTCTAAAAAAATAAACGTGGTGTCAACGTTGTTCGTAAAAATTTGTAATATTTCCTCGTATTTCGCATCACAGTCGCCAAAGTAGCCGTTGGCACGTGAAGCGACTAGACCAGTATATTTTACGACGGTTTACGAAATATCTTTTTTGTTCGGTGATTTTTTTTGCAGGACTACTCCTCGTAGGCCGGATGATGAAGGACATGATGACGCTCCTGATTGAAGGGAAGCTCTCTTTTTCACATGGGGTTCTTTTAGGTATTATGTTATTACCGTCTGTTACTGCGTATGCGCTTCCGTTTGGGTTTGTATCTGCGACCTTATTAACGCTCGGAGAACTATCGGCGGATCGGGAGTACATTGCTTTTCGGAGTCTAGGGATTGCGCCTTTTAGAATTTTTAGACCGATTTTAGGCTGTGCGTTCTTGGGTGTTTTCGTAGCGCTCACAGTTAATTTTGAATATGCTCCTCGGGCGATTTCTTCTGCCAAAACGCGTATCCAAAATATGATCCGAGAAGAACCGCTTCGTTTTATCACGCCGCAAAAATTTATTCACGACTTCCCGGGGTACACGTTATTTGTCCGCGAGATTGAGGGCGATCAGCTACGCGATTTTCGCATTTGGGAATTTGACGAACAAAACTACATGCGGACCTTTATTGAAGCGCGACAGGGCTCGCTCGTCTATGATAGTACAGAAAATGCGCTACAATTAATGCTCTTACAGGGCACGATCCAACATCAGGAATTTGGCGAAAAAGAATGGCCGCTCATTTCCTTTGAAAAACTAACACTAAGCCTATCGATGGCAAAAATTTTCCACAACCATTTAAATCACCGCAAGGTACGCGATATGACCTATCAGGAAATGAAAGCATTTGCTGCCCAGACGGACTACCCGATGGAAGTCCACGTTGGATTTCAAATGAAGGCGGCGATGGCGTTTGGAATTTTAGCGTTAGTTCTTATGGCGATCCCGCTCTCGATCCGTTTTGCACGACGAGAAACCTCGGCGAATGCGGCGATTGCCTTTCTGATCTGCGTTGGCTATTATGTCACCATGATGCTCCTCTCGTTCCTTACCAAACGACCCCAACTACGGCCGGATTTACTCTTATGGTTGCCCAATATTGTGCTAAGTGGTTTGGGACTTTGGGGCATACGTAGGCTTTGTTGCCGTTAATGGGCTTGCCAGGGGAAGCGGTAGTTTTTTAACGTTTTTGCATGTTACAGGCCGGTATTGTAGGGCTGCCCAACGTAGGGAAAAGTACACTTTTTAACGCACTAATTCGGGCGCGTCGTGCGCCCGCCGAAAACTATCCCTTCTGCACGATCGATCCGAACGTCGGGATGGTAGAAGTTCCCGAACCTCGTCTCAAGGCATTACAACCCATTGCGAAAACGGATAAACTTGTTCCTGCCGCGATTGAGTTTGTGGACATTGCGGGTCTCGTCGCGGGAGCCAATCGAGGTGAGGGTCTTGGCAATAAGTTTTTAGCAAATATCCGAGAAGTAGATGCAATTGTCCACGTCGCGCGTTGTTTTGAAAATGATGATATCGTCCACAGCTCCGGCAGTATTGATCCGATTCGCGATATTGAAATTGTCAACACGGAGCTCATTTTAGCCGATCTGCAATCCGTTGAAAGTCAGCTCGCCAAAGTGTTGAAAAAAGCACGATCCGGCGATGCCGAGTCGATTAAAGCGTCAGCCCTACTAGAACGCCTTCAGCAGCACCTCAATGCCGGCAATCCCGCACGTTCGCTCGACGTCGATGAAGAGGAGAGTGCTTTATTAAAAACCTTCCATCTACTTTCAGCAAAGCCCGTACTCTATGCCTGTAATGTTTCTGAAACCGAGTTACAGGGTAATACCCATACACAATCTATTATGGAATATGCCCAAAAGCAGCAAGCGGCATGTTGTATTATTTGTGGTCAACTGGAAGCCGATCTTATCGATTTTACACCCGAAGAAGCACAACGTTATTTAGCGGATCTCGGTGTTCCTGAAAGTGGTGTTGCCCAACTCATTCGCGCAACGTACCGTCTTTTGGGACTTGCTTCATTTCTGACGGCGGGTGAAAAAGAAGTTAAAGCGTGGACTTTCCGATTAGGGATGAAGGCACCACAGTGCGCAGGTGTGATCCACGGCGACTTCGAAAAAGGCTTCATTAAAGCAGAGGTTGTGAGCTATGAGGATCTTGTGGCGGCGGGTTCTTTTAATGCGGCAAAAGAGGCTGGAAAATATCGTTTAGAGGGTCGCGACTATGAAGTTAGGGATGGCGATGTCATCATTTTTCGTTTTAATATCTGAGCCATGCAGAAAATAGTCTTCAACGAGGCGGCGGAATACCCCGATTTACTGGTCATTGCGGGGGAATATTCGGGCGATGAGCATGCGTCGACGTTTGTACGGCAGCTTAAAGCGGAGCGTCCGACGTGTAATATCTGCGCGATCGGTGGTGAGAATCTCGAGAAAACGGGCGTCGATTTTCTATTTAATCTCGTCGACTATTCTGTAATTGGAACAACGGAGGTCTTAAAGCATCTTCGGTTTTTTATGCGTTTTTTAAAGACGACCTGCGATTGGATTGAGCGCAACCGACCGAAAGCAGTTTGTTTTGTCGATTTCCCCGGTCTCAATCTTCGGATTGCCAAAGAACTATACCGCCGTGGCATCAGTCACAAAGCCGGTGGCAACGTGAAACTGTATTATTACATTAGCCCACAGATTTGGGCATGGCGGGCGAAGCGCCGCTTCCGGATTGCTAAATATATCGACTCACTGGGGGCAATTTTCCCATTTGAAAAAGAATGCTACCGCGATACGCCCTTGGAGGTTCAGTTTTTAGGCCATCCCTTCTTGGATGAAGGTTATGAGTTACCGGTTCATTATGATCCTGAAGGGCCACTCTTGTTGCTGCCAGGTAGTCGTGTAGGAGCTGTTCAAAAGGTGTTTCCCATTATGCTAGAGGCTGTTCAGCAGCTCAAAAAACTGGGAGAGTCACGAGAACTTGTGGTGATTTATCCCGATGACGATATTTTGTCGATTCTTGAAAAACAGAGCCAACGCTGTAAGGGATTGACGATTTCTTTTGTCCGGAGTGGGGCATGTCAAATAGGTGCTTGTGCGGCCTTGATGAGTCCTGGGACGATGTCGCTCAAATGTGCGCTTGCGGGGATTCCTGGGGTGATTGTCTATAAGGTAAACACAGTGACATACGGTCTCGCCAAGATTTTGTTGAAGGTCAAGTTTCTCTATATGGCTAGTATACTGCTCAAACGAGCGGTCGCACCGGAGTTTTTGCAGTTTTCGGCAAAGCCGAAGCTCATTAGTAAAGCGGTGCGGGCTGCGATGAACGATCTAGCGATTCGCCAGCAAGCAGCGGATGATGCCGAGGAACTGAAACATATTTTATCGGCGGAACCACAGATGAATGTCGTCCGTTGGATCCAAGAAGCGCTCTAAGAAAAAATTTGCTTTTTTGGGAAAAACCCCAGTGTCATCGCTACGATGGCCATTCGTAGATGTTTGATTACCGGGACACACGGTTGTGGAAAGTCGACACTTTCTCATCGCATTTGTTCCGAATTAAAGCGAAAGGGCTATAATGCAATCGTCATCAGCGAGACGGCACGTGAGTCTCCATTCCCCATTAATAAAGGTCAGACTGTAGAGTCGACGCTCTATATTGCACTCAAACAAGCGGTTAAGGAACTTGAAGCCATTGCGCATGGATATACTTATTTGGTGCTCGACCGCGGAGTATTGGATTCTTTCTTTTACTCAGAGGCAACCCGCCAACATCCGATCACCGATTTGGAAAAACATCTACTATCAGCACTCACAACGTGGACACAGGATTATGACGAGATCATTTTATTAACCGGTGAGGGTAAAGAGACGCTCGAAGCGGATGGTGTACGCGATACCGATCGTCAATTTGCGCAAAATGTAGAAGATCTCCTTAAAAAATTTTTTTTGGAAAAGTTTGGTGATCGTGTCTGTATGTTATCTTATCCCGAGATGTTAGCCTGTAATATCCATATCAATGAGGATGGAAAAATTGTATTAAAAGATGCATGAGGCGTGGGCGAGTACCGGTGGACAAAGTATTTTGTGGGGGTTCTCGATCATCTCACTGTTGGGCTCGTATTTTAACGGTACTACGCGTTTCAAATTGGGTTATGCGTTATGGCTTTGTAGCGATTCCTTTTTTGTCTTCTATAACTTTTACATTGGCGAGATCCAGCAAAGTATTTTTTATTTCGTGACCGCAATCACGATGGCGATTGGTTACAAAAACACGCGCCACATACGCGGTTGGTTACGGCGTACAAAGGTATAAAAATGAATGAGGTTTATCATTGGCTCCAGGAAAATATACAAGCAGTCATCTGGACGTTTACGGTTATTGCGCTTTTAGGTTCGTATTTTAATGCGACGACGCGCTTTAAATTGAGTTACGTCTTATGGCTTGGGTCAAATTTTTTCTTTGTATGGCATAATTTTCGGATTGGCGAGGTCCAACAGTGTCTTCTGTATACGGTTTATTTATATACGGCGGTCCTAGGGCTCAAGAATACCTATCACCAAAAGGGGTGGTTCGAACGCAGTTCACTTTAGTATGGCACTTGATAATGGTCCGACGATGGACCAAATTTTGGGGTGGTGTAAACGGCGGGGAGCGATTTTCCCGTCGTCTGATATTTATAACGGGATTGCCGGATTTTTTGACTATGGTCCACTCGGTATCGAGATTAAGAAAAATCTTAAGGATGCTTGGTGGAACTCAATGGTCCATCAACGCGGGGACATTGTCGGTATCGACTGTTCGATTATTATGCACCCTGCGGTTTGGAAAGCTTCAGGGCATGTCGATGGCTTTTCCGACCCGATGGTGGACTGTAAGGTCTCGAAGATGCGTTATCGGGCCGATCAACTTTACTTTGCAAAAATTACGGTTGCCGGTGAATTATTAGGCTACGTCTCTGTCCTTGAAGATGAAAACATGCAATCGGAAGCGGAGCAGCAGGCCGACAAACTTAAACGTAAGCAGGCGAAGCAGGGGACTTTAGATCCAGTGGTTTTAAAACCCTACACGGAGGCGATGCCGGGGGAGTATGCGCTGATTCCTTCCCCGGCAACCGGTCAACCGGGTTCCTTAACGGCACCACGAGCGTTTAACTTGATGTTCCAAACCCATGTTGGCGCGGTGGTTGACGATTCATCCGTTGCTTACCTCCGGCCGGAAACCGCCCAGGGGATGTTTGTGAATTTCAAAAACGTCCTCAATACGAATCGCCTCAAATTACCCTTTGGAATTGCGCAAATGGGTCGTTCTTTCCGTAATGAGATTACACCCCGTAACTTCACTTTCCGTTCGCGCGAATTCGAGCAGATGGAGATGGAATTTTTTATTCAAGATAATGCGGATTGGCAGCACTGGCACCAATATTGGGTCCAAACGCGATTTGATTGGCTCAAATCGATCGGTCTCGATGAAAAACGCCTTGCACTGGATGTCCATCGTCCCGAAAAACTAGCGCATTATTCACGTGCTTGTACCGATATCACCTTCCATTACCCGTTTGGCGTTCAAGAGCTCGAAGGCATTGCCGCGCGCGGAAATTTCGACCTGACACAACACCAAAATGCCAGTGGGAAAAATCTCGAATACTTTGATGAGGCAGAGCATCGTAGCTATTTACCGCATGTTATTGAACCGGCCATTGGCGTCGATCGACTATTCTTAGCGGTTCTCTGTTCGGCTTACCATGAAGAGTCCGTTGAGAATGAGACGCGTATTGTGATGAAGTTTCATCCCCAAATCGCACCTGTTAAAGCGGCGGTATTTCCATTGGTCAAGAACCGTCCAGAGTTGGTCGAACATGCAAAACAACTTCATCAAAAACTCACACGCCATTGGTTTGTGCAGTACGATGAGAGCGGGGCAATCGGCCGCCGTTATCGTCGCATGGATGAAATCGGAACGCCATATTGTATTACCGTGGATTTCGATTCACTCGAACAGGGAACCTATACGCTTCGTGACCGCGATACCATGGAACAGCGTCGCGTGAGCGAATCCGAATTAATGACTTTTCTCCTCGAACAATACAGCTAGTGGGATTTTGAGATTGAGCACCGAAGCGGTATCCGCTATGTTACGCGCCCATGGCGACTGAGGATTCCGCATTAACCCCACTCATGCAGCAATACCGCGAGCTCAAGCGGTCGATTCCCCCGAATGCGCTGCTACTCTTTCGTCTCGGTGATTTTTATGAGATGTTCGAAGAGGATGCGCTCATTGGTTCTAAGATTCTGGGCATTACCTTAACACAACGCCATAAAGCGCCGATGGCTGGTATTCCGCACCACGCGGTTGACGGCTACATTGCCAAACTCATCCAAGCTGGCTATAAAGTTGCGATCTGTGATCAGACCGAGCTTGCGCGTCCGGGAAAAATTATCCGCCGCCAGATTTCGAAAATTCTATCTCCAGGAACGCTCATTGCGGAGAACTTGCTTACGCCGTCGCATAACCAATATCTCTTGAGTTTAAAGCTGCATCGAAAAGACATTTCGATTGCCTGGATTGAGGTTTCGACAGGGGAGTTTCAGATTGCCAATGCCCCTAATTTATGCGAATTAGAGCACGTTATAGCAGCACTCGATCCCCGAGAAATTATTGTCGACGCCAGCGATCGTACACAGTTTCAACAGCTACCGACGCGGGAACACGAGGCATTAAAACGCATTTTGGAAAAATGTACGGTAACCGATCTACCGCATTATTATTTTGATGCGCAACGTGGGCTTGAATTATTATTGGAACGCCTTAAAGTCGGCAACCTCCACGGCTACGGCATTACGCACGAAGACCTAGCGATTGGTGCCGCAGGTGCGCTCATTTTATATGTCAGCGATAACCTCAAACAGCCCCCACATAACCTCCAAAAGCTGCGCAAATACCAGCCGCAGACGGCGATGATCATTGATGCGCGGACACTCCATCATCTCGAGATTCTACGTAATGTTCATGGAGGTCGAGAACACACCTTACTTGATGCACTTGATGGGACGAAAACGGCGATGGGGGCGCGTTTACTCGAACGCTGGGTCCGGGAGCCCTTGATCGATCCAGATGGAATTATTCGTCGCCAGGACGTTGTCGCCGGATTCCGGGAGGCGCCGGAAAAAATCGCGAACCTAAAGCAACTCTTCAAAGCAATTGCCGACATTCCCCGCATTCTGACACGCATCAGCAATCGCAGTCGAAATCCGCGTGAACTCGGGATGTTGCGCACGACCTTACAACAGCTTCCCTCTATTACTGAGCTGCTCAGTCAATGGCCACATGAAGCGATTACACCTCTAGCAAGCAGAATCGATCCGCTCGAGCCGTTACGTGTTGTGCTTCAACGAATGCTGGCACAAGAATTGCCCAATGATCTCAGCGAGGGAGGTTATATCGCCGGTGGATTTGATGCGCAGGTCGATGAATTGCGTTCGCTGGTCCACCATACGAGTTCTTGGCTCTGTGCTTTTGAAAACCAGGAGCAAGCGCGAACCGGTATCAAAACCCTACGTGTAAAGTATAATAACAATTTTGGATATTTTATCGAGGTGACGAAATCGAATCTCCACCTTGTGCCAAGTGACTATATCCGCCGCCAGACGACGGTAAATGCGGAACGCTACACGACCGAGGCGTTGAAAGCAAAAGAACGTGAAATTCTAACGGCCAATGATCGGCTGATTGAGCGCGAAGCAATGCTTTTCCAATCGCTGATTGAACAGGTTTTATCGTTCCGAAAACAACTTGATGCCGATGCGCATATTCTAGCGGCGATCGATGTGTTGAGCGGCTGGGCATTACTCGCACAACAATGGAATTACTGCCGACCGATCCTGAATAAGGAGCGCATGATTGAAATCCGCGAAGGGCGTCATCCGGTCCTGGAGCGCATGTTGACAAACGAGATGCAGCATTTTATTGCCAACGACACGAAATTAAGCAGCGCGGAAACACAGATTGCACTGATTACGGGGCCGAATATGGCCGGGAAATCGACCTATATCCGTCAAGTAGCCCTCATAACATTGATGGCGCAGATTGGAAGTTTTGTTCCTGCGACAACGTGTACCTTAGGGCTTGTAGATCGAATTTTCTCGCGAATTGGTGCGAGTGACGATCTGGTTCATGGGAGCTCGACGTTTATGGTCGAGATGAATGAGACGGCCAACATTCTCAATAACGCAACGGAAAGCAGTTTGATTATTTTGGACGAAATTGGGCGCGGAACGAGTACTTACGATGGCCTCAGTTTAGCCTGGGCGATTGTCGAATTTCTACATGAACACTGGATTCCATCAGGCCCTAGAACCTTGTTCGCAACCCACTACCACGAGTTGACCAAACTTTCCGAGGACCTCGTTTGCGTCAAGAACTTCCATATTGCCGTTAAAGAATGGAACGACGAAGTTGTTTTTCTCCACACTATTGAGCCTGGTGCGTCCGATAAGTCGTATGGAATTCACGTTGCACGATTGGCGGGGATGCCGATGCCGGTGATTCAGCGAGCGACAGAGGTTCTAGAAAAATTAGAGTCCGAGGGTGATAGTGTTCAAAAGCACCTCCGTAAGATTGTTAAGCCGTCGGATAAGAGGTCTCAACTCGATTTTGATTTTTCATAGAAAAGAGCTCGACATCTTTTTTAGATTCTGCGAGCGTCATGTGTGATGGACATCGATGAGGTTCAGTCGCAACATATGATTCTCAACGCCTTAGAGGATGTTGGGTCCGCGACGTTGCGTCATTTACTCGTGTTTTTCCAAGAAGATTTTGTTTCGATTTTAACGGCTTCCTACGATACGCTTTGCTCTGTTCCCGGTGTCCCCAAAAAAGTAGCCGAAAGAATCGCAAATTGGCGGAAATATTTTAACCTAGAACGTGAAAAAGAACAACTGTTTACCCAAAACGTCCGATTTTTGATTGAGGAGAATGCAGACTTTCCGCCGTTACTTAAAAACATCGATACCCCGCCAATTGGGCTCTATGCAAAAGGGAAGGGAACACTTGGTGCACAAAAATATATTGCAATCGTCGGGACGCGGAAGCCTTCCATTTATGGATTGAAGGTCGCACGTGAAATTGCCTTAGAGCTTGCGAAGATGGGGTTTGTGGTTGTTAGTGGTATGGCCCTAGGTATCGACACTGCTGCTCATGAAGGTGCGTTAGCCTCGGGGGCGAACAATGCGACCGTTGCGGTTTTAGGCTCTGGGATTGATGTGATTTATCCTAGAGAAAATGCTCCACTTTATCGAAAGATCCTTGATCAAGGCACAATCCTTTCCGAATTTTCCTTCGGCAAACCGGCCAACAAGATGAGTTTCCCGATTCGCAACCGCGTGTTAGCGGGAATATGTTTGCATATGTTGGTGATTGAGAGCGATCTTCACGGCGGCAGTATGATTACTGCACATCTGGCGAATGACTATGGGCGTAGTGTGATGGCGGTTCCGGGACGGATTGATCAGCCGATGGGTCGAGGTTGCCATGCTTTGATTCGGGAGGGAGCGACTTTAGTTGCGGGCATAGACCATGTTTTAGAAGAACTCAATTGCCCTCCGTCTCAGGTGTATTTTGATTTTGCCGCTGCTGATACCGAAGCGCAGGCTTTGGAAGATCCCGTTGAGCGACAAATTGTGACACATATTCGTTCTCAAACGAGTATCTCTCCGGATGATCTCGCCGATGCATTGGATATGCCCATCTACCGCTTACTACCAAAGTTGCAATTATTGGAATTACGCCAAGTGATTCATCGAAATATCCAAGGCAATTATGAGTGTTAAAGCTTGCCGAGTTTTTGGGGACCACCAGTTTATAGGCATGCAGGATGAACAGTTACGGGCTTGTATTCAAGTAGTAGAGGATAAGAAGGGCGAAGACTGGAAGGTTTTTCACGTTTCGGGTATTGCGGATTACATGCTTTTGGTAACCTGTAACTCGGAGGCACACCTCAAGGCACTGGGATATGCACTTTATGAGACTTTGAAGCAGCAAGGAACGATTGGTCGTATTGATTACCAGCCTCAGAGCGGGTGGTTTGTACTCGATGCATTTGATTTTGTGGCCCATCTCATGACAGCGGAGATGCGTTTATTCTACCGTCTCGATCGGTTATGGGGATGCGCTCCGATCGTGACAGCGAGTGATTTCCCGGTTGACTTTAAGGCGGAAACCGCAGCATACGCGGATTAAGCTATGGCGAGAGAGCACATTATTTTAGAGTGTACGGAAGCGCGCGCGGAAGGGGCGCCGGTATCGCGGTACATGTCGACGCGCAACAAAAAGACGCAGACGGAACGCGTTGAGAAGATGAAGTACAACAAATTTCTCCGTCGGCACACGCTACACCGCGAGATCAAGAAGTAGCCTCGTGGTGCGCACGATTGAGGTTTCGAACCACTGTCGTCGATGGATTATTTCGGAGGCATCGGTTGTTGCGCTCTATCAGAAACTCGACCAAAATCCTCGGTACAAGGTTGGACCTGGAGTGCTATCGGTGGCGTTTGTGTCCTCATTCAGAATGCGGTTACTCCATCAGCAGTTTTTACAGGACGCCTCATTAACAGATGTGATTACCTTTCCAGGAGATCCGGAATTTGGTCTTGCCGGGGAGATTATTATTTGTCCCTCCTATGCCGAGCAGCAAGCAAAACGCTTTCGCACGGGTCTCGATGACGAGATCAAACTTTATCTCATTCATGGATTTCTACACCTAGCAGGTTTAAATGATAAAACCCCAGAAGAGTGTACCGTGATGCGTATGGCAGAAGCTTATTG